>CAZRDG010000289.1:0-3308 GCA_964598775.1 uncultured Lacinutrix sp. | reverse complement strand
GGGTCATTAACTCAGTTGGTTCAGAGTGTTACCTTGACAGGGTAGAAGTCACTGGTTCGAATCCAGTATGACCCACTTCAATTAAAAAAATCTGCTTTAAAGGCAAGATTTTGTCTTTTTCTTATAAAGTCAAATTACAGGTATTCTAAAACACGTTCCAAAGCCATTCCTCTTGAACCTTTTATCAAAATAGTTGCTTCTTTAGTAGTCGATAGTTTATTAGCGTTTTTAAATAAATCAAACGAGTTGTAGGCGTTTTTCTTTGCATTAGTGCCAAAAAAGTTCTCACCAACTAAGTACAATTCATTTAAGTTTAAGCTTTTTGCATAATCGGCTATGAATTGATGTTCTTGTGCTGCATCATTTCCCAGTTCAAACATATCACCAAGTACAGCAATTTTGTAGGTGTCGTTCAATTGTGCAAAATTATCTAGAGCTGCTTTCATACTCGTAGGATTGGCATTGTAGGCATCTAAAATGATTTTATTTGATCCTATTACTATAATTTGAGAACGATTATTAGATGGTATATAATTTTCAATAGCTTCTTTTATAGATGAGACGTCTACATCAAAAAAGTTGCCAATGGCAATAGCTGCTGAAATATTTGTAAAGTTGTAACTTCCTATCAATTGGCTTTTAATAACTTCACTTTTAAATGTTGAAACTACGAAAGGATTGGCTTCTTCAAATTGGATTACAACATTAGCTTCTGCGCTGCCAAAATGATAAGTGTTGTGATAATCTTTTAAAAGCTCTTTTTGTTTTTTGTCTTCATTGTTAATAAAAATAAGTTTGCCGTTTGCTTTTAAATTCTGATAAAGCTCACTTTTACCTTTTATTACGCCCTCAACTCCTCCAAAACCTTCTAGATGTGCTTTACCAAAATTGGTGATATAGCCAAAATCTGGTTGCGCAATTGAACACAAAAAATCAATTTCTTTTTGATGATTGGCTCCCATTTCAACAATCCCTATTTCAGTTGAAGCATCCATTGAAAGCAAAGTTAGCGGAACACCAATATGGTTATTAAGGTTGCCAACCGTTGCTGTTGTCTTAAATTTTTTAGATAATACAGCATTGATGAGTTCTTTTGTGGTTGTTTTTCCGTTACTTCCAGTAAGTGCAATAACTTTTAAGCCAAGATAATTTCTGTGGTATTTTGCAAGTTTTTGTAATGTTTCTAATACATTATCTACAAGAATGAATTGCTCATTTGTTTTAAAAGCTTCTTCGTCAATAATGACATAGCAGGCTCCTTTTTCAATAGCATCTTTTGCGAATTTGTTACCATTAAAGTTGTCGCCTTTTAAGGCAAAAAATAAATCGTTTTTTTTAACTTTCCGTGTGTCAGTTGAAACGGAATTTGATTTTAAAAAAATCTTGTGGAGCTGTTCTATGTTCATGGATTAAATGTAATAAAAAAAGTCCCAACGAAATCGTTAGGACTTTATATTTTAACACTAAAATGGTTTAGTTTTTAGTTTTGTTTTTGGCTTTTGATTTTGAACCAACTCTAGACATTGCACATCTAAATCCAATATAGTCTGTTGCCATATCTTGAGGATAGTAACGTCTTTGAGCAGGATCTAACCAATACTCACGATCTTTCCAAGAGCCACCTTTATAAACTCTTACTTGGTCATTAATTAAAGAAGTTCTATTGTTTTCTTTATCGTATTCTTTAATAATTTTACCTGTAGAATCTCGCTCAATATTATGTTTTGGAGAGTTGTACATTTTTCTAGTTTCCGACTCTTCATCAGTTAATTCCTCATTATTGAAATCTTCAAAATAACGGGATGATCTTTTATCTCCATCTCTGAAGTTTCTGTTATCACTTCTATCAAAGTTGTTTCTTAAATAAGTTTCATTATCGTCAACAGCTTCTTGCTTAATTTCACCTGGTAAATTTCTAGCTACTAATTTACCATTTGATAAAGTGTCAAACTCAACTTCATTAGGCATAACAATTTTAACGGTTCCATCATCATTAATGGCATTTTTAGTATATACGTTACCTCTATAGTAGTTAAAATCATTAAATTCATCATCAACTATAGGTCTGTAAACATCAGCAACCCATTCAGCAACATTACCAGCCATATCATATAAATCATAATCATTAGGCTCGTAAGATTTTACTTTTCCAGTAATATCAGCACCATCATCAGACCATCCAGCAATTCCGCCATAGTCACCTTTCCCTTGTTTGAAGTTAGCCATTTGGTCACCTCTAACTTTACGTTTTCCAGAACGAGTGTATTGCCCATCCCAAGGATATTTTTTACGTCCTCTGTAAACATTGTAGCTTCTAAGCTCACTCATACCAAGAGCGGCATATTCCCACTCTGCTTCAGAAGGTAATCTGTATTTTGGTGAAATAATTCCTGTTTCTCTTGAAGCATACACATTTATTGTGTCTCCAGTTGCAGTTGTTGTAACTCTTCTTCTAGATTTAACCGGGTTTATAATACTGTCATTTCCGCCATAAGTTTGTGTTGGTGCAGTTAAATAGGTGTCAGTACTAAAATTTGATTCAGAGTTAGCGGCAATTTTAGCATCACGCTCAATATAACCAGCTTCTTCTAAATATAATTCGTTAACTCTGTCTGATCTCCAATTAGCAAACTCAACAGCTTGAATCCAGCTAACACCTACTACAGGATATTCTGCATAGGCAGGATGACGTAAGTAGTTGTCTACCATAACTTCGCTATAACCTAGACGATTTCTCCAAACAAGGGTGTCTGGCAAAGCGCCTTGATAAATAGCTTTGTACTGTGGCTCACTTGGAGGATAAACAGCTTTGATCCAATCTAGAAATTCTAGATACATCATATTTGTTACCTCAGTTTCATCCATGTAAAAGGATTGCACGTGTTGCTGATTTGGAGTATTGTTCCAATCATGCATAACATCATCTCCCACTTTTCCCATTGTAAATGTACCTCCTTCAATGAAGACTAATCCTGGGGCTGTGGCTTGTTCTTTAAAGTCAGTATTGTATTGAAATCCTCCTTCTTTTGCATTGATTTTCCAACCAGTTGCTCTAGAACTGTTCTTAGAACTTGAAGATTTCTTACAACCAAACATAGATAAAGACAGTACTAAAACTATCAGAATCCTTAGTGTTGCGGTGTTTTTCATATCCATACTTTTTCGTAAGTCGATTAAATTTCGGTGGTGCAATATAATCATTAAAGCGAATATTGCAATGTTTTTTTAAGAAAATTCACTAAAAAAAGTGTATTTCATCCTATTTTTCATACAGAACATCGGATTTTTTGACTAATTTCTGTGCTTTT
>CAZRDG010000288.1:0-3309 GCA_964598775.1 uncultured Lacinutrix sp. | reverse complement strand
TCGAGGCATGTTTATAATTTCTGCCATAGCTTATAGTTTATGTGGTAAAAATGGTTAACCTTTTGGCTCGTAACCAGCATCATACATAACATTCTTATCTGAATAAGGCGACTCTTCAGCAAATTTTTCGCATCGGCTTACTAGTTTTTTAACGCGCTTTTCAATAGCCTTCAATTCGTCTTCTGTAGCGTATTTTTTCTCTAAAATAATATCCATTACTTGAGTAATAGGATCTATTTTTTTGTATTCTTCAACTTCATCTTTAGTTCTATAATGCTGCGCATCACTCATGGAATGACCACGATATCTGTAAGTTTTCATTTCAAGAAAGGTTGGTCCATCTCCACGTCTTGCTCTTTCAATGGCTTCGTGCATCGCCTCGGCTACTTTTACAGGATTCATACCATCAACTGGTCCGCAAGGCATTTCATAACCTAAACCAAGTTTCCAGATATCTGTATGGTTTGCTGTACGTTCTACTGAAGTTCCCATGGCATAACCATTGTTTTCACAAATAAAAACCACAGGTAGTTTCCACAACATGGCCATGTTAAATGTTTCATGCAATGAGCCTTGACGCACTGCTCCATCTCCCATATAACATAAGGTTACTGCTCCACGATCATGGTACTTATCACCGAAAGCCATTCCTGCTCCTAACGGAATTTGTCCACCAACAATTCCGTGACCACCATAAAATCCTTTTTCTTTAGAAAAAATGTGCATTGATCCGCCAAGACCTTGTGATGTTCCTGTAGCTTTTCCGTACAATTCTGCCATTACACGTTTAGGATCAACTCCCATTCCTATTGGCTGTACATGGTTTCTGTAAGCCGTAATCATTTTATCTTTTGACAGATCCATCGCATGTAAAGCTCCTGCTAATACTGCTTCTTGACCATTATATAAATGAAGAAATCCTCTTACTTTTTGCTGAATATATACTGCTGCAAGTTTGTCTTCAAACTTTCTCCAAAACAACATATCTTCATACCATTTGATATATGTTTCCTTTGTGATTTTTTGCATGGACTACATTTACGTTTTAGTTAGTAGAACTACAAAAGTAACACTTTAGTTAGTAATAAAAAAAACTCAAATTTGTAAAAATTAATAGATGTGAATAATGTTTTTTTCGAAATCGTTATAGTACTGATTTATCAAACAGAAGTGGCAATAAATTAGCTAAAGAATTTGACTTTAAAACTTGTCCTGTTTCACCCATAAAATAGATTTCTATAGGACTTTCTTGTTTTATTTCATATTCGGCTATGGCTTGTCTGCAAGCTCCACAAGGCGGAATTGGTTTCGTGGTTGTCGTTTTAGTTGATCCAGCTATAATTGCCATTTTTAAAATTTTAGCTTTTGGATATTTTGCTCCAGTATAATAAATGGCTGTTCGTTCGGCACATAAACCTGAAGGATACGATGCATTTTCTTGATTGCTTCCTGTTACAACTTCTTTGTTATCTAGTAAAATTGCAGCGCCAACATGAAATTTAGAATAAGGTGCATAAGCATTATCGCGCGCAGTGGATGCTTTTTGCATAAGTTGTTGAACATCTGATGGAATGTCATTGACATCGTTATATAAAAAAAAGGTGGATTCTACTTTTACTTCTTTCATCTGCTAATATTAATTGTTTTTTAATGGTCAGATGCAATGCCTATTTTGTCTTTTATCTGGTCAGAATATTTATACAAAGGCATTTCATTGAAACTATTTTAGACAAAAAAACTATTGTAAAATACAATAGTTTTTTTATTCATTTATTATTTATTTGAATCTAGTACTCAGTATACTCTCCATCACCAAAATTAAAGGTTAATGAAAATCGTAAAGTGTTTTCTAATGGACTTTGAACTTTAGATGCTGAGAATAAATAAGATAAATCAATATTTATCGTGGTGTATTTAAATCCTGCACCAAGTGCAAAGAATTTTCTTGCTCCTTTTTCTTCACTTTCATTAAAGTAACCAGCTCTTAAGGCAAAAGAATCTGCATATTGATATTCTGCTCCTAAAGCCCAAGTAAACTCTTTTAACTCTTCGCTAAATCCGCCTGGAGCATCTCCAAAAGATTGAAAAACACCAGAAATAAAACTTACATCTTGCGATTTTCCTGAAATGATTACATTTTCTGTTCTATTAACTTCAACATCTTCATCTTCCTCAAAGCTACCACTTCCATTAGTATCTTCGTACTCTATTTCTACACCTAAAATTGGTGGTGTTGGCACAAGCAATTTAGCGACTTCTGCTGTTACGTTCAATCGATTATAATCATCAAATATAAAGTCGAAACCTCCACCAAGTCTTAAAGTTGTTGGTAAGAAGTTTTCACGACCAGCATCATCATACTTAATTTTTGGTCCTATATTCTGAAGTGCAAATCCTCCTCTCCAACGACCATTAAAACTACTATAAGCATCTTCTTCACTTTGGTAATAACCTGCAATATCAACACCAAATGTGCTTGCGGCACTTGCATTATCATCAACAGCTTGAATTCTAAGGTCTGAACGCAAGTAGCGCATTGCCACAGCTAATGAAAACTGATCAGCCAAACGTAAAGCGTAAGATGCATCTATAGTAAGTTCGTTTGGTTTTTCAATTAGTGCTTCAGAAAACTCATCTTGTACAATTTCAATTTCACCCAAACTAAAGTATTTAAAACTTACACCAAAGGCGCTACCTTCACTAAGTCTGTTGAAATAGGTAATATTTCCAAGAAATATATCGTTTACTAATTTACTTAAATATGGTGTGTAACTTATTCCCAAACCGGATTTTGCTTCGGAGAATCCGTATTTCGCAGGATTCCACTGTTGAGAATAAGCATCAGCAGAAGTTGCAACTCCTAAATCACCCATTCCTGCTGCTCTGGCATCTGATGCAATTAATAAAAATGGCACTCCTGTTGTTATTACTCTACTATCATTTGAATAAGGTATAACTTCGGTTAAGGTCTGAGCTTTAACTTGGGCAAACACTCCTAAAGTCATTAAAGCTATAATGTAGTTTCTCATGTTGATTATTTAAATTAATTACTGCTATCACTAGCATTAATCGTTAACAAATATAATTTATTATTATAGTATTACAAGTTTTTGATATTTTTCTACTTGTTTGTTTATTTCATTTGATCGCACTGTGAGTTTATAAACATAAACTCCTTTTCCAATTTTATCGCCAAAATCATCCCTTCCATCCCAAGTTATATCTCTTGAAACAGAACTTGTATTTTTACTACCTCCAAGTGTTTGACCATTGATTGTTCTGACCAATTTTCCAGAAACAGTGAATATC
>CAZRDG010000287.1:0-3317 GCA_964598775.1 uncultured Lacinutrix sp. | reverse complement strand
ACCAGATAGAGATTCTTTATTTGATGCTTGGTTAAATGAAAACCCAAAACGTAAATAACCTCATTTACCAACAACCTAATAACAAGTTACTTTTAGGTATTCCTTTACGTTTACATATTTACAACCTAGCCAGACCAGATAGAGATTCTTTATTTGATGCTTGGTTAAATGAAAACCCAAAACGTAAAGAGCGTCTTATAAAACGGTACTCAAAAAAACAAGTTGATAAGCTAAAAGAATCAGCCATAAGCTTTAATAATTGGTTAAAAAAAACTGGCGAAGCACCTGTTGTCATTGATACAGTTCGAGCAAACAGAACCAAACGAAACCTAGAAAAGTATTATTACAAGAACGGATGGTTTAATCGTGAGGTTACCTATAGTATCGATTCTGTGGGTAAACAACGAGCTGCCATAACTTATAAAGTTGACAGAAAATCCCCTTACATTATAGATTCCATTTCTACGAAAATTGGTTCGCCAATTATTGATTCTTTGTACCAATTAAACAAATCCGAATCGTTGCTAAAAGTTGGAGATCAGTTCCGAGACGCGAATTATGCAAATGAGCGCGACAGACTTACAAGTGTATTTAGAAATTCTGGTGCTTACCATTTTTCTCAGGATTATATCACTTTTGAAAATGACACTATTTTACCTAAAGACCATGTAAATGTAGAAGTACAAATTGCAAATAGAATTATAAGAAACGAAGACTCAGTTGCTCATGTTCCTTTTAAATTGTACAAAATAAAAGAAGTCAACATTATAACTGATGAAAATGCGCAAAACCAAGGCACAGCATTTTCAGACACTATTGCCTATAAAAACTTTAACTTATATAGTTATGATAAAATGCGTTATCGCTCAAAAGCCATTACTGATGCTATATTCATTAATAAAGGCAGTGTTTTTAGCGATCTTGACAGAACTCTTACCTATAGACATTTAAATAATTTAAACACCTTTAAGTATCCTAATATTGAATATGTTGAAAATTTAAGTGATACTACATTAACAGCTAACATAACCTTATCACCAAGAAAAAAATATGCCTTAGGTTTTGATGTTAATGTCTCTCAAAGTAATATTCAATCTATTGGGTTGTCTTTCAATACGTCATTGCGTATAAGAAACATATTTAGAGGTGCTGAAACCTTAGAAATTTCTGGTCTTGGAGCAATTGGTGCATCTAAGGATGGTTCAAATAACGACGATCCGTTTTTTGATATTAATGAGTTTGGTGGAGATATAAAATTAATTATTCCTAGGTTCTTTTTTCCATTTAAAACGGATAAAATTATTCCTAAATACATGTCTCCAAGTACAAGAATTAGTCTTGGTTTTACGAGTCAAACTAATATTGGTTTAGACAAACAAACGGTTAACGGAATTTTTAACTACAGATGGAACCCTAAGCCAACTTTGAGTCATAGCTTAGACCTTTTTAACACTCAATATGTAAGAAATTTAAATCCTGGAAATTATTTTAATGTTTACCAAAATAGCTTTAGTCGACTTGAAAATATTGCTTTAGATTCTTACAATACACCAGGAGATTTTATTGCAACTGATGGTGATGGTAATCAAAGTTTAATAAAATCAAAATCTGATGAGTTTATAGACTTGGTTTTACAAGATGATGCATATCAGACATCAAATCCTAGCGATTATCAAACAGTAAATAACATTGATGAACGCAAAAAAAGATTAACAGAAGATAACCTTATTCTTGCTTCGAACTTCAGTTATATTTTAGATAAGCGAGAAAGTTTATTCGATAAAAGTTTTTCAATTTTTAGAGCAAAGCTAGAACTTGCAGGAAATTTGCTTGCTAATGCCTCTAGATTAGTAGGATTAAATAAAAACTCAGAAGATAGATACGAAATCTTTGGTGTTGCCTATTCACAGTATGTTAAAACTGAATTAGACTATGTAAAACATTGGTCTCTTGGTCGAAACAATGAATTTGCAACAAGAGCTTTTATTGGTATTGCAATTCCCTATGGCAACTCTAACAGTATTCCTTTTTCTAGAAGTTTTTTTGCTGGAGGTGCGAATGATAATAGAGCTTGGACAGCCTATAATTTAGGTCCCGGAAGTTCGGACAGTAATAATGAGTTTAACGAAGCGAATTTAAAACTAGCCTTTAGTCTTGAACATCGTTACAATCTTTTTGGAAAACTCAATGGTGCTTTTTTCGTAGATATTGGAAACATTTGGAATGTTTTAGATAGTGAAGAAGACCCAAAGGCAACCTTTGATAGCCTGAGTTCGCTAAAAGATATTGCTATTGGATCTGGATTTGGGTTGCGTTACGATTTTGGATTTTTTGTTCTTAGAGGTGATATAGGATTTAAAACTTACGATCCTTCTTATGGAGATCAAAACAGATGGTTTAAAGATTATAACTTTAGAAATGCTGTTTATAATATTGGAATAAACTACCCTTTTTAAAAGATTTTTGTTTAATCATTTCGCAATCGATTTCGTCTTTATTTGTTAATTTCTAGTCCGATTAATAGCTGTAAATAATCAAAAAATCATTACTTTTGAAGACAATTATTTTCATTAAAAACGACAAAAATGAGCCACAATATAAAACCAGGAGTTGCTACAGGAAAAGAAGTTCAAGCTATTTTTAAATTGGCAAAAGAAAAAGGATTTGCCCTTCCAGCAGTCAATGTTATTGGATCTAGTAGCATCAATGGAGTATTAGAAACCGCAAGAGATTTAAATGCTCCTGTGATTATTCAATTTTCAAATGGTGGTGGCGTTTTTAATGCTGGAAAAGGATTGAGCAATGACAATCAAAAAGCTGCAATAGCTGGTTGTATTGCTGGTGCAAAACATGTTCATTTGTTAGCCGAAGCCTATGGTGTTCCAGTAATTTTGCACACAGACCATTGCGCTAAAAAATTATTGCCATGGATTGATGGATTGCTTGAGGCAAGTGAGCAACATTTTGCTGAAACAGGAAAACCTCTATATAGTTCTCATATGATTGATTTATCTGAAGAACCTATTGAAGAAAACATAGCAATCTGCAAAGAATACCTCAGTAGAATGAGTAAAATGGGTATGACTTTAGAAATTGAACTTGGTATTACAGGTGGTGAAGAAGATGGTGTTGACAATACAGATGTAGACGATTCTAAACTGTACACTCAACCTGAAGAAGTGGCATATGCCTATGAAGAACTCAGTAAAATTAGCTCTCAATTTACCATAGCTGCTGCTTTTGGTAACGTACTTGGTGTATATAAACCTGGAAATGTGAAGTTAACTCCAAAAATTTTAAAGAATTCTCAAGAATAT
>CAZRDG010000286.1:0-3327 GCA_964598775.1 uncultured Lacinutrix sp. | reverse complement strand
ATTGCAACCTTAGAAGATTACTGCAGTGTTATTTTCGCCATTTCATTTCTACTCATTTTTTATGTTTTAGCCATTACATTTACAATTTTAGCTATTGCATTAATTGCCAATTACCTTATTGGCTCTGATGATTTACCTGGTTGGCTAGCACAAGGTGTAGGCATTACACTAATATTATTTGTCATTTTTGGTATGTTTTTTACCTTGATAGATTTCATAACACTTGGTTATTTAAAAAAGAAAAAGTGGATTTCAAAAATCTACTTCCCGATTTATTGGGTATTTAGTTTTATTACATTATCATTTTTATACAGACCTCTTGTTTATAATTTTTTAGACAATAAATTTGGACGACGTTTAAGTTTCGTACTTGTTCCTTTTTATTTAGTGATAGCGCTAACATTATCACTTAGATACAAAACTTCCAACTACTTTAATTCCAGTGCTAATTCTAGTGAAATTATTGCTAACAATAATAATTACGAAGATTTATTAAGTGAAGGTAGTTTTATTGATAATGTGGCCATTCAATCAAAAGTCATAACAGATCCATATTTAAAAGTATTTATCTTGTTTACAGATAATATTGAAGATAGAGTATACTTATATAATGAAGGATTAAAACCTGAACACGATAAGCGAGGATTAGGTTCGGATATAACCTTTAATAATACATTTATTGATGGTGCTAAAAGAGATAGTTTAAGAACGGAATACCTAAAAACGTTTAATAAAATTTATTCTACAAGAATTGACAGTGTGTCAATTGACACTGAATTCATAGTTGGTAAAAGTAAAAATAACAAGATTGGATTTGAGAGTTATTTATCTACAAAGAATTTAAGCGAAGGCAAACACATTTTAAAAGTAAATAGAATGGTTATTAAGAAACAGGACACATCGTATATTCGCGTAGCTACAATTCCATTTTGGTATTTTAAAGATTAAAGCTCAAAGCGTTTATTCATTAGATGTTTCATTAAAGGTATTTGTATAAAAAACACCAATCCGAAAAATCCAATAGCATACATTAATGTTTTTGAGAATTTAATTCCTGAAAGCACATCTGTGACTTTATTGTTAGAAATTACTGAATAATCTATTGTTTCCAATAATGGAGAACTATCAACATTACCAAACATCACATAAACTGAAATTCCAATCAAAATAGCAATAATGCCAAACCAACCAAATTTTGATATCAGTGGCTTGTAAACTGTTGCCGAACCTATTTTAATTGGTTCTATCTGCTTCATAATATTAGCAGTAAAATCATTTGATGGCGATTCTAGTAACGACGATTTCAATGCCTTTTTTGCCAAATTATCTAAATGCTGCTCTGTATGATCCTTCATAACTTTCAATAGTTTCATTATCTAATTTCTTTCTTAAAACAGTCGCTAATTTTTTACGACTCCTAAAAAGCTTCACTTTTACATTGTTGGGTTTTAAATCAACAATTTTTCCTATGTCATCCAATGATAGTTCTTCAAAGTAATATAAAGTTAATAAAAAACTATCTTCACTTGGTAATAACGCCAAACAATCTTGAATAGTTTGTTCACGTTCCTTTGCTTCTATTTTATCCAGGGCATTATCCAAGCTTTTTACTTGATGCTCTGTGTATTCATTAATTTCAACAGTATACTGTTGACGCTTGTTCTTTTTAAGTCTGTCTAAACAAGTGTTATAAGCCACCCTATAAATCCATGTAGAAAATTTTGACTCGCCCTTAAATTTATCTAACGATTTATAAACCTTAATAAAAGTGTCTTGTGCCACTTCTTCAGCTTCCTCTCTATGTTTCATCATTCGCAACGCCAAAGTATATACCAAATCCTTATAACGGTCTACCAATACTGCAAAAGCATTAGCATCGCCATTTAAAATAGAGTCTATATAAACTTGATCGTTGGTGGTCATTTGTTACTATGACTATATATGTATGGTTTTGGTTACACTTTTTTATAAAAAAATATTTTTTTATTTTTTTTGTAACCAACATTCAAAAGCTGTCGTCATAAGCTATGAACTCATTAAAAATAATCAATTAAAAACAAACAATTATGGAAGTAGCAATTTTAGCAATTATATTCGGTTCGGTTTTCGGTGTATTTTACTTATACTTTTCCTCAAGAAACAAAGAACGAATGGCACTTATTGAAAAAGGTGCAGATGCAAGTATTTTTAACATTGGAAAACGTACAGGTTCGTCTTGGAAAGTTATCGTATTAAACCTTGCTTTCTTATTAATGGGAATTGGCTTAGGTGTTTTTATAGCTAATTTACTTGAAACGTATACCAATTTAAATTCTGATGCTGTATATCCTGCTCTAATTTTCTTAATGGCTGGTTTAGGTCTATATGTTGGCTTTACTCAAACTAGTAAAGTTGTAGATTAAGACACAATTTACCAATCAATCAATTGAACCACTTTGACTTGTTAATGCAAGTTAAAGTGGTTTTTTCTTTTTAATATATACATATTGCCGAAATTAGTTTTCAGTATAAAAGAGATAACTATGACAATTACTCCTGAGCAAAAAGAAGAACTTATTAAAATATTAAAAAAACGTTTTGACAATAACATGCATCGTCATGTTGGTATGGCTTGGAAAGATGTACTATCTAAGTTAGAAGCCAATCCTAAAAAAATATGGTCACTTAATGAAATGGAAAAAACAGGTGGCGAACCAGATGTTGTAGACTATGATCATATAAATGGAACTTACATTTTTTACGATTGCTCTGCTGAAAGTCCTAAAGGTAGACGAAGTACTTGTTATGACAAAGAAGGCTTAGAATCCAGAAAACAGCACAAACCAAATCACAATGCAATTGACATGGCTACTGAAATGGGAATTAAAATTTTGACTACAGAACAGTATCAGGAATTACAAACGCTTGGTGAGTTTGACGCTAAAACGTCAAGTTGGTTGCAAACACCTTCAGATATTAGACTATTAGGTGGAGCGCTTTTTGGAGATTTTCGTTATGGCAAAGTCTTTATTTACCATAATGGTGCGCAATCGTATTATGCTGCAAGAGGATTTCGTGGTGTTTTGAGGGTTTAATTTTATTAACGATTTTTGTTGTAAACTTGATTATTATTAAACACTATTTAACTTTCTTTACATAAACGGTTTAAGTTTTGCACAACACAATTTTCAAATTTATTTCCAACCCAAATTTCAGTATCTTTG
Source organism: uncultured Lacinutrix sp. (assembly GCA_964598775.1). Taxonomy (GTDB): domain Bacteria; phylum Bacteroidota; class Bacteroidia; order Flavobacteriales; family Flavobacteriaceae; genus CAJQLB01. Next base: position 124 of record CAZRDG010000286.1, on the reverse strand, counting down.
GGTATGAAGCATATAAAACTAATTTGCATTGTATTCGTGCTGTTTGCTTGTAAGCAAGAACCTTCGTTCGACGTTTCACTACTACAAACTGAAATTCCTGCTACTGGAAATAGCTGGACAGTTA
>CAZRDG010000285.1:0-3334 GCA_964598775.1 uncultured Lacinutrix sp. | reverse complement strand
AGTCTATCTTCCCGATGGTCGTTCTTATATATTGGTTTTAATGTCAAAAAATCTGAAAGATTTTGATAAAGGAACTGATCAGCTTGCTCAAATTTCTAAAAGCATTTACGAGTATATGATAAAGAACTAAAAAAAAAGCCGAGGCTTAACTCGGCTTTTTCAATCTTTAATTTTTATTAATTTCCTTAATCATTTCGCTTGCATGCTTTCCGGTTTCTCCATTAGGATCTATCTTTAAAGCCTTATTGTAAAACTCTAAAGCTTTTGTTTTATCACCAGCTTTTAAATATGCTTCAGCCAAGCTATCCCAAGCATTGGCAGATTCCGGAAACAAATCTGTAACCATTTGAAAAATAAAAATGGCCTCATTTGTTTGTCCACTCCCTAAAACATTATAACCAGCCTTGTTAAACTGTCCTTCAAAATCGAAAAACTTGTATCTCGAGTCTTTTACCATTCTAGATGCTTCAGTTTTAAGCTTCTCAATCTGACCTGTTGTAAATAGCTCTGTCAAATACTGCATTGGATTAAGCACATAATCTTCGCCTGAATAAGATAAAGCAGTTTCCAAAACTGGATCTTGGTTGGTTTTGTACTGTTCAAAACTCATATCAACTGCAGTATGAGGTGCTAACCATTCGGCATTTTCCCATTGTGGCTTGTCTTGCCACCAAGCAAATGATAAATAAGTTGGAATTTTGCTATTTGGTAAAGTAACGGTTCTGTTATCGCCATAAAAATTAATGTTCTCAGCTGTAGGCTCTCCAATAAAGATGGCATTTGTGTAATTACTCATTTCATTTACTAAGTTCTGACATGCAGAAAAGGTTCGTCTTCCAATAATAACAAAGAGTTTACCAACCTTATTTATTTTTTCTGATTGAATAATTCCAGTGATGATAGGTTTGTTTTTGTAGTTGTTTCCACCACCATTTAATCTAACATCAATAACCATTTTTTCTACGTCATTATTTTCAATAAAGTCAAATACTCGTTTATAAAACGCAGGAATAGCTTCGGATGGATTATCTTGTATTTGGCTATGTCTCACATAAACCGTTTTTTCATCTGCTAAATATTCGTAAAAATAGATTTTATCCAAATCCTTCAAGTAATAAGGCGTTTCATTCTGATTTCGTGCTTCTAGCCAATCGCCTTCTTGTTTCACTAAACTGTAAGTTACAGGTACGCGCTCACCCTTTGGTAAGGCTTTAAAAACCTGTTTAAACGTTTTACCATCTTTTTCTAAGGTTAATTCTATAGTTGATTTTAAGGTAGATGTAATTTTTTGAGCATGAAGAACTTCTGGAAATTTCAAGTAGTTCAAACCAAAAGCTTTGAAATATTGTTCGTTTTCAACTGGAACTACTGGATAAATCAGTTCCAAGGCTTTTGCAATTGGAGTAGCTTCCACAGCGATAACCTTGGCTCCTAATGTGTTTTGATAGTCTTTGTGAGTCCCTTGAATATAAACACCATCACTATAGTGATAGAGATTAAATGGCAACTGACTAAAAGTAAAAGGATCTTGCCTAAAACTAATGTCTGTGTGACCATATTTAAACATCGATACAATTCTTGCGATCCCAACAACTATTTCATGATCCTGTAATTTTGGAATTTCGGAGTTCAGTTGTTCTACAGCAGCATCAAATTCTTTTGCAGTTGTTTTTTTGAATAAGAATGGATAATCCTGATGAACTGTTTCTTGAAGAAACTTAAGGTCTTCCTGCCATTGAGACGTTGTAAGATGATTTTGGGCATAGGAAATTATCACCATAAGAAAGGCGATGAAAAACAAGTACTTTTTCATTTCGATTGATTTTGATTGATTAGTTATACATATAAGAGGACTTTTTTCAGAAAACGTTACAGTTTTTATTGAAAATTATCTAATATGACTTCCAGCATTCACATCAATTGTGGCTCCTGTAGCATGGTCCATTTGTCCACTGCACATCAAGGCCACCAAAGGCGCTAAATCACTTGGTTTTGTTAATTCATTTAATGCAATCTCATTCAGAACTCGCTCTTCTCCATAGGTTTCAATAAAGGATTCTGCCATTTGTGTTCTAGTAAATCCAGGAGCAATGACAAACGATTTGATATTTTCTTTGCCAAAGGAACGTGCAACGCTTCGTGCTAAGGAGGTTAATCCTCCTTTAGAAGCTGCATAGGCAAGGTATTCTTCGGTTTCGCCACGAAACACTGCTCTACTCCCAATGTAAATAAAACGACCTCCATTGTGTTCTCTAAAATGATCAATGCCTAATTTGGTAAGTATGCCAACAGCATCTAAATTAATTGCCATAGTAGATTTCCAAACACTGAACCAATCGTCTAAGTCACTTTGAGACGAGTGTTTTTGAAATACACCAGCGTTTAAAATAATGGTATCAATAGTACCAAATTCCTTAAGAACATTTTCAAATAAATTGATGACGTCTTGGGTTTGGCTTAAATCGGCATGAAAAACTTTCGATTGAGTTTCAGGATATTTATTAACTAATGTTTCGGCAGCTTCTTTATCGGAATTATAATGAACAGCCACCATTGCTCCCATTTGCATGGCATAATCAGCAATACCTTGACCAATGCCTTTGGAAGCTCCAGTAATTAAAATGTTTTTATGTTTTAAATCAATTTGTGTCATTTATAAAATATGTTTAATCCAACCTCCATCAACAGCTAAAGAAGTCCCTGTTATGTAACTAGCTCGCTCACTCGCTAAAAAGGTGACTGCAGCTGCGAATTCTTCAGGATTGCCAAAGCGCTTTAGAGGAATTTCATTAATGGCAGATTTAAAAGAAGGGTTGCTATCAATTAAAGACAACAACCTGTTGGTCTTTGTGTAACCAGGCATGACATTGTTTACTGTAATGTTATGTTCGCCCAATTCACTGGCTAAAGTTTTCATCAAACCAGCCACAGAGGCACGAACTGAATTGGATAAAATTAAATTATCAACTGGCTGCTTCACGGCTTGGGATGTTATTGCGATAATTCTACCAAATTGCTGTTGTTTCATTCCTGGAATTACAGCTTTAACTAAGGCCACTGTACTTGACAAGAGAAGTTTATAGGTGTTATCCCAATCACTCATTGACAAGTCTTCAAACTTCCCTGAAGGTGGTCCTCCAGTATTGGTAATTAAAATATCAACTTTATCATGATGACTGAAAATGGTTTTTAAAACAGCTGTTCTTTCTGCTTCATCTGCTAAATCACCAGAAATAGCTAGAACATTTGTTTTACATTCCTTTTCAATCTCTTTCTTGGCTTGTTCTAACTTTTCTTTGTTTCTCCCATTGATAATAACTGTAGCTCCTTCTTT
>CAZRDG010000284.1:0-3340 GCA_964598775.1 uncultured Lacinutrix sp. | reverse complement strand
ATACATGTTCTTGGGAAATCTCTGGAACTCAACCACCAGAACCTACAGGATTAGAGTGTTGGGAATCAGCAGTGTTTAATTCAAATTTATGTGTTTGGGAAATAAATGGTACAGAGCCAACAGAACCAACAGATTTAGAATGTTGGCAAACAGCAACTTTTAATACGCTTCTTTGCGATTGGGAAATTACTGGCACACAACCTGGTTCTATTATAGAAGAAAACTTGGTATTATGTCCTAATAGCGAATTAGAGTTACTTCCTCAAACCGAAATAAATAATCCAAGTTATTTATGGAGTAACGGTGAAACGACGAGTTTCATAAATGTAACTACATCTGGGACATATTCAGTTGAGATTTCGGGAGGAATTTGTGACTTTGAAACTTGGATTTATTATGTTATTTTAAAAGAGACACCTATTATAGATACTATAATTTCTGAAGGGAATGAAATAATAATAACAACACTTAATTCAGGTGATTTTATTTATTCTATAGATGGAGTGAATTTTCAACAAAGTCCAATATTTTATAATGTTGAAGGAGGTTTATATACAATTTATGTTAAAGATATAAATTGTGATGATGTAGTTACTATGCAGCATTTGCATTTTTATATTCCATCATTTTTTACTCCTAATAATGATGGTTATCATGATACTTTTAATTTAAAAGGTATTGAATATTTTAGTTCATCTCAAGTTTCAATTTTTAATCGTTATGGAAAACTTTTAAAATTCTCTAAAAACAGTAGATTTTCTTGGGATGGGACATTTAATAATAAAGAATTACCTACAAGTGATTATTGGTATGTCATTATTATAGACGGTCAAGAATTTAAAGGGCATTTTACTTTAAAACGTTAATCAGCTATTGTAATCCATCGTTTAGCTTCATTTCCAAATTCATCTACAACAGTTATTAAATGTTTGCCTTGTTTAGGAATTATAGCAAGTTCGTGTATAGTTTTGGTAGTACCAATATAGGTTTCATCTAAATACCAAAACAAAGTTGTTTCTGGTTTAGAATGTGCTATTTTTAAAACTAAATCATTGGTGGTGCCATCAAAATCTATTGGCAAATAAATAGTGTGCTGTTCTTTAGGATATATAAATTCCATAGACACCCTGTTTTCTTTAACACAATTGGTTTTGTATGTAGGTAAAGGTTTGTAAAACGGATTTTTGGTTTTGTAATAATAAGCCATTAAAGGCGGTAGTATAAACCATGATTTTTGTTTTATTTGGTCTATAGATTCACAAGATGCGTTTACCTGAAATGTTTCTGTAGCATCCAATTGTATTAGAACATGATATGGGCAAGGCTCTGTTTTTAAACCACTTAATTGTATATATTGAGGTTCAATATCATCACAATGTACAGAAGCACGATAACCACTTTTTTTACAAATAGATACTTCCTGCATCTCGTCAAAAGGTTTTGAAAACCAATCACTGTTTGGGAGCAAATCAAATACATCAAATAATATAGGTGCGGCCACTTGTACACCAACCAAACCTGGTCTACCTTCACCATCAGCGTTTCCTACCCAAACACCAACAACATAATCTTTGGTGGTACCAATAGCCCAAGCATCTCTAAAACCAAAACTAGTACCTGTTTTCCAAGCTATTTGTTTAGAGCTATCAAAAAACTCCCAGTTTTCATCACTTTCAGGTCGGTTCACTTCTTTTAAACTTTCATAAGTTAAATAAATAGAGGCTGCATCAAATAACGTTTTTGATGTTGTTTTTTTTCCAAAATCTAATGTTTTTGAAGCTAAAAAAGTAGGTTCGCAAAACTCATTGGAATAATATTCACTCGAAGTTTCAGAAAAATGATTTAATGTTGAAGATAACGCTGTATAGCTTTTGCATAAATCCCATAAATTGCTTTCGGCACCACCAAGAATAAGTGATAATCCATAATGATTTGCATTGTATGTTACATCTTTTAGCTGAAGTGTTTTTAAGTAATGATGAAAACGGTCCAACCCAAATTCTTGTAACATTCTAACAGCAGGCACATTTAAAGAACGCGATAAAGCTCTGCTTGCTGGTACAGCACCATCGTAAGATTTATTATAGTTTTCAGGATTATAGCTGCCAAATTGAGTAGGTACGTCGGCAACCAATGTATTAGGTAAAATATCGCCAGCATCTAACATAGCTGCATACAAAAATGGCTTTAAAATACTTCCTGTACTTCTTGCTTTATCTATGACGTCAACATCTTTTTGGTGCGCTTTATCAGTAGGTGTGTTTCCAACATAGGCAAGTACTTTTCTTGTTTTAACATCTATAACTAAAACAGCAGCATTATAAATTTCATTTTGACTTAATTGGGTGTAATGTGTTTTTATAATTTGATTGACTTGTTCTTGTAACCCTTTATTAATGGTTGTTTGTATTTGTTTTCCAGAATACGAAGTTGCTACTTTTTGCAATAAATGAGGTGCTATTTGTGGTAATGGATATGGCTTTTGAGGTAACACTTCAGCAATTGACAAACGGTAAGTTAAACTGTCAATGATCTGATTATTTAACAATTTTTCTAAAAGCCGGTTACGTTTTTTAAGTAAGTGTTCTTGGTTTTTACCAGGATAAATTAAACTTGGTGCATTTGGCAATACGGCTAAAGTTGCACTTTCAGCCCAAGATAATTGGTTTGGATTTCTATTAAAATAACGCCAAGAAGCGGCATCTAGACCTACTACATTGCCACCAAATGGAGCGTTACTGGCATAGTAAGCTAAAATTTGATTTTTACTTTCTCGAAACTCAAGTCGTGTAGCCAATATAAGTTCTATGACTTTTTCAAAATATGTTCTGTTTTGCCCATTTCTAGACAAACGAATAACTTGTTGTGTTAATGTGCTTCCACCACGTTTTACACTACCAGATTTTAAATTATCTCTTAAAGCTTTAAAAATTGAAATTGGATTAAAACCAGGATGCTTATAAAAATATTCGTCTTCAAATTGAACAATACAAGTTTTAAACTTTTCTGGAATACTATCGTTTTGAGGAAATCGCCATTGTCCATCTTTTGCAATTTGTGCGCCAAGTAATTCATTATTAATACTTGTTATTACTGTTGCCGTAGGCGTTAAAAATAGTTGTTTAGGTAAACAAAAATAATAGGCAATTAGTATTACAGCAATGCTAGCTGATTTAATTTTATTACGTTTTATATAAGCAATTATTTTATTCAAAATTTAAACTCATAATCGCGTTCTACTTTACAAATTCTCACTTTATACCAACTATACCAATCTTGTCTTCCTTTGTGTTGAGCAACTAAATGATCGGTTTGTTGCTTCCAGTTTTTTATAGCTTCT
>CAZRDG010000283.1:0-3376 GCA_964598775.1 uncultured Lacinutrix sp. | reverse complement strand
CACTATATATATCCAATACAAGTAAGATTATAATATGAACTGGAAACCTACTAAGAACCGTCTTTAGGTTTATAGATTTATAAACCTCTAAAATCAAAAATATATATGCAGTTATATAGGCTAAATTTCCTCCATAATAGAGAATATTATCAACCACAACAGAATAATAAGCGAAATATGAAAAAACACCTGTAAACTCAGCTAAAGCATAAAAGAGTAAGAAGTAGAAGAAATGACTACTTTTAGACTTGCCACTGATACAATATAAAACAGTAAGTAACGGCAAAATTAAACTTCTAACAATTCCGCCAATTAAATCTAATTGGAAGATTTGAAAGCCAATAAAGCTAATTGTCAAAGCAATTATTATACCTGAAAGCAGTTTACTTTTTTGCATCTTGGCGCAGTTATTTGAACCAAATATACTACAAATAATTACATGTAATCGATAAAAAATGCATTTTATCGATTATTTATGTTAATTTAGAATTATTCTAAATAATCAAATTTAGAAAATCTTGCTCCGAAATAATAGAAATATTAAGTTTTTCCGCTTTATCGCGTTTACTCGGCCCCATTTTATCTCCTGCAACTAAATAACTTGTTTTTGATGAAATCGAAGATGATACTTTACCTCCATTATCCTCAATAAGCTTCTTCAATTCATCTCGGGAAACTGTTTGAAATACACCAGAAACGACAAAGGTCTGCCCCTTTAACTTATCTGTTTGATTTGCTAAGACGTCTTCAGATAGTGCGAGTTGTATTCCAAAACTTTTTAATCTTTCTATTATATGACTATTTTCTTGAGAAAGAAAAAAGTCCACAACACTTTCTGCTATTCTGTTCCCAATTTCATCGACTGTTATTAAATCAATTAAGGTAGCTTGAGATAAAGCATCTATGTTCTTATAGTGTTTTGCCAATTTTTTAGCAACTGTCTCACCAACATAACGAATACCCAAAGCAAATAACACTCGTTCAAATGGAATTAGTTTTGATGCTTCTATACCATTGACAAGATTTTCTGCACTTTTTTCTGCCATTCGTTCTAATGGCATGACCTGTTTTTTGGTAAGTTCATACAAATCAGAATAGTTAGAAATTAAGCCTTCATTAACCAACAAGGCTACTGTTTCTCCTCCCAAGCCTTCAATATCCATGGCTTTTCTAGAAATATAGTGCTGAATCCTTCCTATAATCTGTGGATTGCAACCATTATAATTGGGACAATAGTGTTGTGCTTCGCCGTCTTGCCTTACTAATTTAGTATAGCACTCTGGACAATGAGTTATATATTCAGTCGGTTTTGAATCTGTTGGTCTTTTAGTAAAATCTACAGCAATGATTTTTGGGATAATCTCGCCACCTTTTTCCACGAACACCTCATCTCCTACTCTTATATCAAGTTTTTCAATTTGGTCCGCATTGTGTAATGATGCCCTTTTTACAGTAGTTCCCGCTAATTCCACTGGTTCAAGATTGGCAACTGGTGTTATGGCTCCAGTACGTCCAACCTGATATGTGATTTCATTTAATCGCGTTGAAACTTGCTCTGCTTTAAACTTATATGCAATTGCCCAACGCGGTGCTTTAGCTGTATAACCCAACTCCTCCTGTTGTTGTAAATTATTTACCTTAATTACTACACCATCAGTTTCATAAGGCAAATCATGTCTGTGAACATTCCAATAGTCAATAAACTCTAAAACTTCATCAATGGATTTGGCCAATTTTGAAGCTTTAGGAACTTTAAAACCCATTTGTCTCGCAAGCTCTAGGCTTTCATATTGTGTGCTGATGCCTAAATTAGAACCTGTAATATTGTAAAGCAAGCATTCTAAAGGACGTTTGGCAACTTCTGCACTATCTTGCAATTTTAAGCTTCCAGATGCTGTATTTCTAGGGTTTCTATAAGGTTCCTCTCCAATTTCTATGCGCTCTTCGTTCATTTTATTAAACCCTTCAAATGGTAATACAATTTCGCCACGTATATCAAACTTAGGTGGATAATGACCTTTTAATTTTAAGGGAACAGATTTAATTGTCTTTACATTAGCTGTCACATTATCACCTTGTGTCCCATCACCGCGAGTTACTGCTCTTAATAAAACACCATTTTCATAAGTTAAGCTAATGGATGCACCATCATATTTTAATTCACACACATATTGCACATGTCCATCAACCAGTTTTTTAATACGTGTTTCCCAATCCAATAAATCTTCTTTAGAGTAGGAATTATCTAAGGAATACATTCTGTGCTCATGAACAACTGTTTCAAAGTTTTTAGTGACTTCCCCTCCTACACGCTTTGTGGGAGAATCAGCTTCAGCAAATTCAGGATGTTGGGCTTCCAATTCTTGAAGTTGCTTCAACTTTATATCAAACTCATAATCACTTATGGTAGGATTATCCAATACGTAATAATTGTAATTATGCTGACGAAGTTCTTCGCTAAGTGTTTTTATTTGTTGCTGAATATCCATGAAATAATTTCAGAAAAGTTATCTTTTTAGGCTATATTTAAAGCTTCTAATATACTAAAATGCATTTCAAGAAAACACTCATTACTCTAGTTTTTATTAGCTTTTTATTCAATTGCAAGAACGAAGAAACAGTTCGTTCTGAAGTTTTAATAATTCCACAGCCTTCTGAACAAATCACAAATACAGGACAGTTTATTTTGAGCGCTTCAACCGGAATTAATTATGATGACACCTTCAAAATTTCGGCTGAATTTCTGAAATCATATATTGAAGAAGCCAGCAATATTAAGCTCAAAGCAAACAACACTATTTTATTTATCAAAGATGATACTTTATCAGATGAAGGTTATTCACTTGAAATTCATTCGAAAACTATTGAAATCAAAGCCAAAACAGATCAAGGTGCTTTTTATGCTGTACAATCTTTAAGACAACTTTTACCCGTTGAAATTGAAAATGGTTCCTATACTAAAGACGAAATAGTCATTCCTTGTGTAACCATTAATGACAAACCTAAATTCATATATCGTGGCATGCATTTGGATGTTGGCAGACACATGTTTTCTGTAGATTTTATCAAAAAATACATTGATGCCCTAGCTATGTTGAAAATGAATACCTTTCATTGGCATTTAACCGAAGACCAAGGTTGGCGTATTGAGATAAAAAAATATCCAAAACTGCAAGAAATTGCTGCTTTTAGAAATGAAACGTTAATCGGCCATTACAGTGATCAACCACATCAATTTGATGGTAAAAAGTATGGTGGATTCTACACGCAAGAAGAAATTAAAGAAGTAGTTAATTATGCTCAAAGTCGTTTTATTACAGTTATTCCTGAAATTGAATTGCCAGGACATGCTCAAGCTGCTATTGCATCATATCCA
>CAZRDG010000282.1:0-3381 GCA_964598775.1 uncultured Lacinutrix sp. | reverse complement strand
CCTCAACCAACAAAATATCTCTGGTGTAATCTCTTGTTCCGTCTTCATCAAACAGATCAAGTGCAAACACTTCAGAATGGCTAACTTCAAAATGGGCTTTGTTGTAAATTAGAGCGACATCAATTCCTCGTTCATCAGGAGAATCATAATGTACAACAGCATAATCATGCTCTTTAAGTGATGAGGAATTTATTAAATCATCAACCACCAATCTATTTTCAACTTCGGCCAAACCAACTATGGCAGGAACTTTACGTGATGTTTTTTCACCTATTTGAGAAATAACCTGACCAAGCTTTCTTATCTTTTTTTGATACCTTTTTTCTGTCCAGTGTCTATCAGATTCTGGCAAAAAATCGTTGTCATTTGTGTAAGCATCATCAAAAGTGTCAAACAAATTTTCAAGATTGTAAAAGGCTATGGTATAGTAATCATTTTCTAAGTTAGAATCCATGTCATAAATCAAATATCTGCCTAAAATAATAAAAACAAAGGGATTCATTTGTACATTTGCGCCATACTTGTACTTATGATAGAAAAGAAAGATATAGCCTTAGAAAAGGCTGTTTTAATTGGAGTTATTACTAAAGAGCAAAATGAAGATAAGTCTAAAGAATATTTAGATGAATTGGAATTTCTTACCTACACTGCAGGAGGCGAAGTTGTAAAACGCTTTACCCAAAAAATGGAAATGCCAAACCCTAAGACTTTTATTGGAACAGGGAAGATGCAAGATGTTCAAAAATTCATTGAAGACAATGACGTTGGAACTGCCATTTTTGATGATGAATTATCACCAGCGCAAGAGCGAAATATCAGTAAGATTCTTAATTGTAAGGTCTTAGATAGAACCAATCTCATCCTTGATATTTTTGCACAACGCGCGCAGACAAGTTATGCACGAACACAAGTAGAGCTTGCTCAATGTGAATATTTATTACCTCGTTTAAAAGGAATGTGGACACACCTTGAAAGACAAAAAGGTGGTATTGGAATGCGTGGTCCTGGTGAAACTGAAATCGAAACAGATAGAAGGATTGTAAGAGATAAGATAGCGCTTTTAAAAAAGAAAATACAGACCATTGATAGGCAAATGGAAGTACAACGAGGCAATCGTGGTCAAATGGTAAGAGTGGCTTTGGTTGGGTATACCAATGTTGGCAAATCGACACTTATGAATGTGATAAGTAAGTCAGAAGTGTTTGCTGAAAACAAGCTTTTTGCAACTTTAGATACTACAGTGAGAAAAGTTGTAATCAAAAACTTACCATTTTTAATGAGTGATACAGTAGGTTTTATTAGAAAGCTACCAACACAATTGGTCGAGTCATTTAAAAGTACCTTAGATGAAGTTCGTGAAGCTGATTTATTACTGCATGTAGTGGATATTTCCCATCCTAATTTTGAAGAGCATATAGATTCAGTAAACACCATTTTAAGTGATATTAAAAGTGCAGATAAGCCAACCATAATGGTGTTTAATAAAATTGATGCTTATGATGCTGAGCCTTTTGACGATACAGATCTAATAGCTGAACGTACCAAAGCGAACTATTCTCTTGAAGAATGGAAAAGGACTTGGATGAATAAAGTTGGTAATAATGCGTTGTTTATTTCAGCAATCAATAAAGAAAACCTTGAAGATTTTAAAAAGCGAGTTTATGATGAAGTTAGAGAAATTCATGTAACACGTTTTCCTTATAACAAATTTTTATATCCAGATTACGACGAAACATTTGAATAAAAAAAAGCCGCAATTAGCGGCTTTTTTTATGCATTTAAATCCATTAGAATTTATAGCTTAAACCTAAAGTCCAATACGTTTGTAGGTCATTATCTATATTACTAAAAGTTGGCTCGTCATCACCACTTAATGGATCAAATTGACCAAGCGCATAATTAAGAGCCTCTTGTTTGTTACTTCTTAGACCAAAATCAAAACCAACACCAATCATTTTCCATAATGTGTATCCAAATGAGTTGGTCCAAGTCCAGTTTGATAGATCTCCAGACTTGTAACTTTGAAACATAGATAAGTTGGATTTAAAGTTTACAGCACCTATTTTACGTGTATAATCAGCCATTATTTTTGCTCCTAAAGATGATTCAAAAACAGTGCTATTATCACTAAACACAAAGTTGTAGTTTAAAGGATGAATCACAACAATTAGATTTTCAATTGGAGTCCAAGTTGCACCAACACCAACGTCTAAATATCCAGGATCATTAAAGTTGTTAAGAAGCGTTGTTCTGTATTCTGCTAAACCAGAAATGGCGAACTTCTCACTTAATTTTCTACCATATAGAGACGATAAATTGAACACATCTGTTGTTGGGTTAAAATCTTCATCATCCAAGTCGGTGTCTTTATTATCTAATTTTACCCAGTTCAAGTTAGTAGATAAAGCATTTCTCCAGAAAAATTTATCTTCAATTAAATTTGCATAAGCATTTACAGTAAAACCAATGTTACCAGATGAGTTATTAGGAGCACCTTGTGAATACCAATTATTGAAGTTTGATAAGCTTCCACCAATGGTTCCGAAAGCTCCAATACTCCAGCCAGGTAAGGCATCAATTTTTTCTTGTATAGCATTGGCTTCATCTTGAGCAGCATCTGCTTCAGCTTGTTTTTCAGCTTTTTGAGTTTTTAGCTCTTCTTTAGTTTGTGCTTGCGAAAAAGCTAAACCACAAAAGAAAACGCCTAATAAAAGTAATTTCTTCATTTTTAAAAGTTTATTGTTTTTGTAGATTTTTTAATTTTTAAGACACAAAAATAATAATTAAGTCACAATTAATTAAGTTTTTTGCCTTTTATAAAGTGGAACTGAAGAACAAGCTTCGCCATACATGATAGATTTTGCAATCGGTTTCAATTTTGTCGTCAATTGAATATAAGCATTATCTGGAATAGGTTTGTTAGAACAGCCCTTTATGATGATTGGTTGATCTTTAAATTTAGAGATATCTAATTCTGAAATGATATCTTGATAAATTGAAAGTTCTAAAGTATCTAAATCACCAATAACTATTTTTGTAGCATAAGGCTCTAAGTACGTTGATAATAGCATAAAAGCCCAAGCTGGAATTATAGCATCTGGGGAACAAGTTAAAGCCACATAATTATTTTGGTATTGTTGCCAATTATGTGCACCAGCTTGTTGTCTAAAATCTTTTTCACGCAATACCAAACCTTCCCATAACCAGTCTTTAATATCAAATAACACTCGTTCACCTTTCGTATAATAATCTTCCAGATCTAGTGTAACTAGTTTGCTCGTCGCGACGCTATAGAAGATCTCGTCGGAGCGAGCTATAGTAATAGTAGCCCTAATCTCAGCGCGCTATTGCTATAGTAGACCTATTAGCACAGGGCGAAAG
>CAZRDG010000281.1:0-3424 GCA_964598775.1 uncultured Lacinutrix sp. | reverse complement strand
GTATGCCAATGTACCATACAGAATAAAAGATTATAAGAGTATTTTAAGCAACCCAAAAGATACTATTGAATTTGATGAAGAATTAGATCATAAAATTAGATTAGAAAGAGAAGGGTTAGGTGCTGATGGTGCATTATTGCGCGATGAGAATAGGTTTATTGTAAAGGTGAATTTTATAGAAAAAATATTAGCTACAACCTTGGCTAAGCTATCTAATTATATACCTGAAGCAGGTATATGGATGAACACGCAAAGGCCAGAGTGGAATGATGCGAATAATGCTTTAGTTGGTAATGGTGTTTCAATGGTAACGCTATATTATTTGCGCCGCTTTCTGGACTTTTTTAAAACGATATTTGAAAACTCAACGATAAATTCCTTTGAGGTTTCTACAGAATTAGTGGTTTTCTATCAGAAAGTTTATGATACATTAAAACAAAATGAATCATTACTATCCGGAAGTTTTAGTGATTCTGAGCGAATGCAGATATTGAAGCCTTTACTTAAAGCTGCAAGTGATTTTAGAGGTCAAATTTACGATTGTGCATTTTCAGGACGTAAAACAGAAATTTCATTAGATAGCCTAAAAGATTTCGTCAATATCAGTAATAGGCATTTGGAACATTCTATTAGAGCAAATAGAAGAAAGGATAATTTATATCATGCTTATAATTTGATCACTATCAATGATGAATCTGCTAAGATCTCATACTTAAATGAAATGTTAGAAGGTCAAGTTGCAGTATTGAGTTCAAAGTATTTATCTGCTACAATGGCTGTCGAAATATTAGAAGCAATGAAGCAAAGTGCTTTATTTAGAGAAGATCAATACAGTTACTTGTTATATCCTAATAAAGATTTACCAAAATTTATTAATAGAAATACAGTCCCTAAAGAACTTGTTGGAAAGTCGAGTTTGTTACAGCAATTAATAGAGGATGGTAATACTCATATTATTGAAAGAGATGTAAATGGCGAATACCATTTTAACGGCAATTTTAAAAACGCAAATGATCTTAAGGTAGCACTTAGTTTACTCAATAATACCAAGTATAAAACTCAAGTAAAATCAGATTTAAAACTAGTGTTAGACATTTTTGAAGACATCTTTAATCATAAATCATTCACAGGACGTTCAGGTACTTTTTATGGTTACGAAGGACTTGGTTCGATTTATTGGCATATGGTTTCAAAATTATTATTGAGTGTACAAGAAGCGTGTTTACAGGCAATTAGTAATAATGAAAGCCCTGAAATTATTGGAAAGTTATTGGATCATTATTATGAAATTCATGCAGGAATTGGAGTTCATAAACCACCAAAATTATATGGTGCGTTTCCAACAGACCCATACTCACATACACCATCAGGAAAAGGAGCTCAACAACCTGGTATGACAGGTCAGGTAAAAGAAGATATTTTATGTCGCTTTGGAGAATTGGGTGTTTTTGTAAAAGAAGGTAAATTACAATTCTATCCTTGTTTATTAAGAAAAAGAGAATTTTTAAACCAGGAAAAAGAATTTATATACATAGATATTCATCAGAAGCAAAATTCAATAACATTATCTGAAAAGACCTTGGCATTTACCTATAGTCAAGTGCCAGTTATTTACCAAATAGCAGAAGATAATAGTATAGAGATTTTCAATAATGATAATACAGTAAACCGTTTAGATGGTTTAATTATTGACGTTAATACAAGTGAGAAAATATTTAAACGTACAGGGGAAATCACTCTTCTTAAAGTGAGTATTCAAGAAAGTATTTTAAAATAGAAATCAATTATGAAAACAAATACAAACATTATACTAATTGCCTTGGCAGTTGTGCTTGTGTTTTCATGTAAAAACAACCAAACTAAAGAACAATCTATGCAGTCCCATAAAAACATTGAAGCTAAAGATATATTAGGAAATCCCGAGTATTTGGCAATTTCTTACGGAGCCTATAGACATAATTCACGAAAAGTGCAGCCTACAATTTCCGAAATAAAAGAGGATCTAAAAATTATGGCTGCTATGGGAATTAAAGTTTTAAGAACCTATAATGTTCATTTTCCACATGCCGAAAATATTTTAAAAGCAATAACTGAACTAAAAAAAGAGGATTCAAATTTTGAAATGTATGTGATGTTAGGTGCTTGGATAGAGGCAAAACATGCATTTACAGAGGTGACGAATAAGATTCGTAATCAAGATGGTGAACGTTATATGCCTCAAATTGATAAAATGATTGGAAATGAGCCTGAAATAAAAAATGCAGTTAAACTAACTAAACAGTATCCAGAAATAGTAAAAGTCTTAGCAGTAGGTAACGAGGCAATGGTGCATTGGGCGACAGAATATTTTGTTGAACCTTCAATAATTTTAAAGTGGGTAAATTATTTACAAGACTTAAAAAGTAAAGGTGAACTTCCAAAGGAATTATGGATTACAAGCTCTGATAATTTTGCTGCTTGGGGTGGAGGTGACATGGTTTATCACAAGCAAGAATTGGTTGAATTAGTAAAAGCAGTAGACTATATTTCTATGCATACTTACGCGTATCATGACACGCATTACTCACCAGATTACTGGATTAACGATTCAACTGTTTATGATTCGGATTTGGAAAAAATTGAAGCCGCGATGCTACGTGCAAAAAACTATGCTATATCACAATATGAAGGTGTACAATCTTTTATCGATAGTATAAAGATTAATAAACCAATTCATATTGGTGAATCAGGTTGGGCAACTCAATCCAATGATTTATACGGAAGTAATGGCTCTAAGGCTACAGATGAGTTCAAAGCAGCACTCTATTATAAGCATTTAAGAGAATGGACTAATAAAGCAGGTATCTCTTGTTTTTATTTTGAAGCCTTTGATGAAAACTGGAAAGATGCTGGAAATCCAGGAGGGTCAGAAAATCACTTTGGATTATTTACGGTTGATGGTAAAGCAAAATATGCACTTTGGGATCTAGTTGATAAAGGTGTTTTTGAAGGATTGACTAGAAATGGCAAGCCAATTACAAAAACCTACAATGGAAATTTAGAAGAGCTTATGAAAGATGTTCTTGTTCCAGACACAAAAGCTGAACTAATAAATAATTAAATAGTGAACAGAAAAATATTATACATAGCAACTTTTTTATATATGGCTTTATTGTCCTGTAAAACTGAATCTCAAGTTGATGAATTATCAATTTCTGGGAGAAAATTGCTTGTTAATAATACACAGTATATAATCAAAGGTATTTGTTATCATCCAGTTCCTAAGGGCAGTGAAAACTATAGGAATTTTAACAATCTTTCTCAAGATTTAGCTTTAATGAATGAAGCTGGCATAAATACCATTAGAGTGTATGAACCCATTGATGACTTCGATGTTTTGGATAAAATTAATGCCGCTGGAATTAAAGTCATTATTGGTTTTGGG
>CAZRDG010000280.1:0-3436 GCA_964598775.1 uncultured Lacinutrix sp. | reverse complement strand
GTCTGTATAGGTTTTATCAATGCGAAGGCGAGCTTGTCCACCTTCTGGGATTGGTCTTGCTAAGGTGATTTGAAGATAATCTGTGTCTTCTGAAGCATCTGCTAATCCATTTTGCTTTGCGACATTATTATCAACAATATCCCATTTGAGTTCTTTTCCAGAGTATAGGTCCCAAACTTTTTCAACAGTGTGTTCACTCCCTCGTCTTAAGGTGTTCCAATAGTATTTTGCACCAGCCATAGTGGCACTTACATCATAAATAATACGAAACGATTGCGTTTCAGGATCTAGCAACTCGTATTGAGTATAACTATCGGTTTGTGTTTGTTGCGCTTGTATTGAAATGCTAAAAAGCATCAAAAGCAAAAAGGATAAAGGTTTTGAAGGGTTAAAGATGGTTATCATGTTAGTTAGTTTTTATAAAGATAATAAAAACTAATACCAGCGCTTCTTTTTCTTTTTGGAGGCTTCACTTTTACGTCCTTTTTTATACTTGCTCTTAGGTGTTTGAGATTTGTGAACGATTGGTTTTGCTTTTGGGTCCAATGGGTGAGGATGATCTTCAACAACATCTAACTGTAATTGAATTAAGTGTTGGATGCTTTTTACATATGCTTTTTCATCAGCTGAGCAAAAGGAATATGCAACACCTTTGTTTCCTGCTCGTGCAGTTCTTCCAATGCGGTGAACATAAGTTTCTGGTACGTTCGGCATGTCGAAATTAACGACAGCATCCAAGTTGTCAATATCAATACCACGTGCAGCAACATCTGTTGCAATGAGGATATTGACTTTATTCATTTTAAAATTGGCCAAAGCATTCTGCCTGTCGTTTTGGGTTTTGTCACCATGAATACTAGCTACCGAATAGCCATTATTGATTAATGTTTTTTCTAACTTATCTACACCAAATTTGGTGCGTCTAAAAATAATAATATTGCCTTTTATTGTATTACGTAATAAGTGTAAGCATAACTCTATCTTATTCTTTTTCGGAACATAGTATAAGGCCTGGTTTACATTTTTTGAGGTAGATGCATTTGGTGTCACTTCAATGCGCTCAGGATCTTTTAAAATGGTTTTTGCTAATTGCTCAACTTTATAAGGTATGGTTGCAGAAAACAATAACGTCTGTTTGGTTTCTGGACATAAACGTTCTATCTTTTTTACATCATCAATAAAACCCATGTCAAGCATTAAATCGGCTTCGTCCAATACTAATATTTCAATATAATCAAGGTTAACTAAATCTTGCTTATGCAAGTCTAGTAAACGTCCAGGAGTTGCAATTAAAATATCAATTCCTTTTTTAAGAATATCTTTTTGAGGCTCTATTGATGTGCCTCCATAAACCACAGCAGAGCTTAAATTAGTATTCTTGCCGTAATTCTTAAAGTTGGCTCCAATTTGTATAGCCAATTCACGTGTTGGACTTACTATTAAAGCTTTTATTTTTTTGCCTTTTTTTGGAGCGTCTTGGTAATCGAACAACAATTGCAAGATAGGTATTGCAAAGGCTGCTGTTTTTCCAGTACCTGTTTGTGCTGAGGTAATCACGTCCTTCTTATCTAAAACTAAAGGAATGGTTTTTTCTTGAACCAAGGTTGGATTGTCATAACCAGATTCGGCAATGGCTCTGAGTAAAGGTTTATTGAGCTGTAAGTCTTTAAAGGACATGTAGTTTTTTTAGTGTTTGGTAACTTGGTAAAGATAGGGAATAGGTTTTGAATTTTTTTGAGTGAATTTTAGATTAGTACCTCATCATTCCATTAATGTAGAATCGATTTCTTTAATCAAATCATTTATAAATTTTAAAGTATGCCTAAATCTTATTAATAAGTCTTCATTTTTTCTATAATCCATTTTCAATATATTTCTTGGAATTGGTGATTTTAATAATGATACGAGTTCTTTTTTAGCTTGTTCATCACTTTGATAGCTCTTAAACTCATTAGTATATCTAATTTCATAGGATGACTGTTGGTATCTTAAAAAAGTGTTTTGCCTTTCTACGTCTCGGTTTAGTCGGGTAATGTTTTCTTTTTGAGCTGGTATCCATATGGAATAAAATACTCGGGAAGATTCAACCATATCCTTGAATTTTCCATAATCTGAAATATTAGAATTTTGAATTTGTAGATACGATTTATCACTAAAAAGGCTTTCTATTTCAATTATTTCTAAACTTTTTTCTAAGCTATCAATAGTGAACAAAAAATAATTTTCGTGATTTAAAAATTGCTTTCTTTGTAAATTGGTTTTCTCTAAATCGTCAATATATTCAGTGAGGATAAATCTATCCGTCACTAAGTCATCTTTCATACCATGTATGTAATCAGCTATTTTATTGTGATTTACTCGTTTCTCATTCCAATTATTAATGCTCAGCGCAATAAGAATACCTATTACAACTAATACAATCTCTCCAATAGCATATTTAAAATATTTGCCTGTTTTATTTTCACTCATAAGGTTGTAGCGTATTTTTTGAAAGAATTTTATCATTGTTTATTGGTTGGTCTTATTGAAGCCGAACTTTAAGGTATTTGAAATTGTTTTAATGTTTTATTCAAGGAATTAAAAGAAGTTCGACTTTTTTTAAGTTTTAGGTCTGTTATTAACTTTTAGTCACACTCACAGTGTAAGTAGCTACAATATCATCTTCAATTTTTAAGTGCACATCATAGTCTTTTTTGTACTTGAACTTGTACTTAAAGCTGATTAATCCATTATCATTTTTAAGATCGTAAATTTTGAATTGCTTTTCTTTTATTCCCATATACTGCATTAGAGAAACTTTATCTAAGTCAATGTTTTGAGAGGATGTAAAACTAAACTCAATTACAGCATTCTTTTTTGAAGATAAATGCATTTCATTTGGGCTAATTGGCATTATCTTACGTTTATACGTTTCACCATAAACCATTGGTGACGATGTAAACATTGTATTTTCTAAACTCTCAATAAGCAACCATTTTGTTTCTAATGGATAATGGCTTTTGGCAAATAATATTGGGTCGGTTAAAAAATAACCATCGTTATAATCATTAACAAAAATGTTATAATCATCAAAATATCCACTTGACCAAGTGGGATCAGCTAAATACCATTTGTTATCTAATTTTACAGCATTCCAGGAATGATTAGTTAAATCCAGATTATCAGCATTAGTGGTTGTGGTTCTTCCATAACCATCAACAATTTCACTTTCAATGTTAGCCATAAAGCATAATTCCTTTATTAAATAAGCATAGCCAGTGCACATGGTCTTTTTTTGCTTGAACAACTTATTAAAAGCAATTTTTTTGAAATCATTATTCCATTTTAAAAAGGCAACGCTATCGTCTTTGTATTCCTCACGTTTTTCCATAACCTCATTATCCCATGGGTTTTTTGCACGTGCTACACTTGGGTTGTGTTGAGCTTACGTCATGTC
>CAZRDG010000279.1:0-3443 GCA_964598775.1 uncultured Lacinutrix sp. | reverse complement strand
CTTGTGAACATCATCTTCTTCCAATAGTAGGAAAAGCTCATGTTGCCTATATCTAGGTTTCAATTGTCATTATTTTATCAGAGTTTTTGTGATAATATATCCATTTGCCGACGTAAGTCTTCCCAACCATTTCACCTTCACTAATAGTTTTTCCTCTAGAGGTAAGGAATTTCACTTCAGCACTATCGTCATTGGCATTAAAAAGTTTAGTTGCAGACAATACACTTTTCTTTTTCACCAAAATGTAAAATTTAAACAACCCAATTTCTTTACCATGATCAAACTCACCTTCATATCTTAATTGGTCAGTGCCTTCAAAATTCTTTTTCCAGACACCATGTCGTTTGCCTTCGGTATCAAACTGATTGATATCTTGTGACCAACCCATGACACAGACAAAAAATAAAAGAATCATTGCTTTTGTTTTCATATACTCAATAACGTTGTTGTGGTTTCAAAATTGTATAACAAAAAAGCTGCCAATTTTGGCAGCTTTAAATTATTTTTTTCCTTTTTGCATTCGTTTTTGCTCTTCTGCCTTTTCCATCATTTCTTGCATTTTCTTTGCAAACTTGCCTTGCTTTTTAGGCTTAGCTTTATTGACTTGAATTTGAGCATGAATTTTATCTTCATCCAAGATATAATTCTTAATAACGAGCATGATTCCAATAGTAATTAAGTTAGAGATAAAGTAGTATAAACTTAAACCAGCTGCATAGTTATTAAAGAACACCAACATCATTAATGGCGAGAAATAAATCATCCATTTCATCATTTTTGCCATGTCTGGCATCCCTTCTTGTGTTGGCTGAGATGCCATTTGCTGTCCTGTTGTCATTTTCATATAAAAGAAAATAGCCACAGCTGCTAATATTGGAAACAAACTTACATGGTCGCCATAAAACGGAATATGGAATGGTAATTCAGCAACCACATCATAGGACGATAAATCATCTGCCCAAAGGAAGCTTTTTTGACGCAACTCAAAAGCAGTTGGGAAAAACATGAATAGCGCATAGAAGACAGGAAGTTGCACTAAAGCAGGCAAACATCCACTCATTGGATTGGCGCCAGCTTTGTTATACAGTTTCATGGTTTCTTGCTGCTTTTTCATTGCATTGTCTTTGTACTTTGCAGCAATTTCAGCAATCTCTGGTTTTAAAATTTTCATTTTAGCCTGAGATAAGTACGACTTATATAATACTGGAGATAAAACTAATCTCACCAAAATAGTCATAACAATAATAGCGATTCCATAAGGTAAGAAACCACTTAAAAATCCGAACAAAGGGATAAATAAAGCTTTGTTAATCCATCCGAAAATTCCCCAACCAAATGGAATACTTTCTTCTAAATCGCGCTTATACGTTTTAAGTACTTGACTGTCTGTTGGACCATAATACATGTTTAACGACTCATTAAACTCACCACCATCAAGTTCTAAAGGAATAGATACAGCATAGCTCTTAGTGAACAAGGTGTCAACTTCTTCATCGTTCATTAAATTAAACGATTTTAAGTTAGCCGTTTTAAAAGGTCTATCAGTTAATAAAATAGAGCTGAAAAAGTGTTGTCTGAAGGATAACCAACGAACATCAACTTCGGTTTCTTCGTCATCTCCCATTTGACCCAACTTGCTAATTTTGTCCTCTTCATACTTATAGGTTAAACGTGTGTATCTATTTTCATATGAAATACTTTTAGCTTGCCTTCTACCTTTCAGTTTCCAGTCCAATACAATATCCTGACTACCATTCACAACACCATCTAAACCTTGAGATTTCACTGAAAAATCAAGCATATAGTTATTAGGCTTTAACTCATATCTATATTCAAGAAAGCGTGTTTCAGACACCTTTAATTTCATAGACAACACTTGATTGTCAGCACTTTGAGTTAAGGTTGGCTGAAAATACAAGTCTTGCGTATTGAGTGTTCTGTTATCTGTTGTTCCAAATTTAATATTGAAAATAGAGTTTTGATCTTTAATCAGATAAACAGGAAGCGAATCATACTTTGTGAATTTCTTTAATTTAACTTCAGTGATATAACCACCTTTATTATTCACTTTAAGATACAACACATCGTTTTCTAAAACGGTTTCCGTATCTAAGTTCGCTGTATTAGCCGAATATGCAAAAGCTCCTATTTTGTTTTGAAGCTCTGCCATTTGAAGAGAATCTTGCGGATTACTGATACTATAATCTTCAGATGTCGTGACTAAGGTTTCAGATGCTTCAGCTTCTTTTGCCTTTTTCTCCGCTTCAACTTGTTCTTGTTTTGCTTGTTCTTGAGCTTCTAATTCTTCTGGAGTAGGTTGGTTGTTATATAACATCCATAATAAAATTCCGAAAATGAGTACGAAACCTATGATGGAGTTAATGTCTAATTTTTTTTCTTCCATTTACTTATTTATAAATCTTGGTTGGATTAACTTCTATCAAAAAAGCAACCGAAGATACGTTTTATGCCATACTGACACGATTCTTTGTTTTTGAATATTTATATGCTGCTCTTACAAAGGCCACAAATAAAGGATGTGGATTAGCCACTGTACTTTTATATTCTGGATGATATTGCACACCAACAAACCATGGATGGTCTGGAATTTCAATGATTTCTACCAAACCAGTTTCTGGGTTTAATCCAGTAGCAATCATTCCTGCGGCCTCAATATCAGTTTTGTAATTGTTATTAAACTCATAGCGATGTCTATGACGTTCCATGATACTATTTGAGCCATAAACTTTTGATGCGATGCTGTCTTTGGTGAGTTTACAATTCCAAGCTCCCAAACGCATAGTACCTCCTTTATTGGTGACACTTTTTTGCGACTCCATTAAATCAATCACTGGATTTTTGGTGTTTGGTACCATTTCGGTTGAATTGGCATCTGCTAATCCTAAAACATTACGAGAGAATTCAATCACTGCCATTTGCATGCCTAAGCAAATTCCTAAAAATGGAATGTTTTGCTCGCGTACATATTTTATGGCATCAATTTTACCTTCAATACCACGCTCGCCAAAACCTGGCGCAACAAGTACTCCATCTAAATGAGATAATTTTAATTTAGCATTATCGGCATTTAAGTATTCAGAATGAATGGACTCCACATTAACTTTTACTTCATTGGCTGCTCCTGCGTGAATAAAGGCTTCTAAGATAGATTTATACGAATCTTGCAACTCGACATACTTACCAATTAATCCAATATGAATTTCGCTTTTTGGGTTTTTATGACGTGATAAAAACTTATTCCATGATGATAAATCTGGAGTAGCACTTTCTAATTCTAACTTTTTAAGCACCACTTTATCCAATCCTTGCTCCAACATTAAATTTGGCACATCATAAATGGTTGACGCATCTATGGATTGTATCACAGCTTCTTCCCTAACGTTACAAAATAAAGCGAGTTTGATACGCAAATCTTCTGGTAG
>CAZRDG010000278.1:0-3470 GCA_964598775.1 uncultured Lacinutrix sp. | reverse complement strand
TAAATACGCTTATCGTTGACAAGACAGGAACAATTACCGAAGGAAAACCAACAGTAGAAACGATAGGTGCTTTTGGCGATGCCTTAAATGAAAAAGAGGTGCTTCAATATATTGTTTCACTAAACACTAATAGCGAACATCCTTTGGCAGAAGCTACGGTAAAATATGGAAAAGAGCAGAATGCTGAAATATTAAAGTCTGAAGATTTTAGTGCTGTTACAGGAAAAGGTGTTGAAGCGAATATTGAAGGTAAAAATGTAGCATTGGGTAATCCTAAAATGATGGAATACGCCAAAGCAGATATTACCTCTAAAATGAAAGACGAAGCTAAATCTTACCAAAAACAGGGTAAAACAGTTTCTTATTTGTCAATAGATAAAACCGTCGTTGGATATGTAGTTATAGGCGATAAGATAAAAGAAACAAGTGCTAAAGCCATTAAAGCACTTCAAGATAAAGGGATTGATGTAATAATGCTGACAGGCGATAATCACGATACAGCACAAGCAGTAGCATCAGAACTAAATCTTGCAGATTTTAAAGCCAGTATGCTACCAGAAGACAAACTCAAAGAAGTAGAGAAACTACAAAAAAATGGAAAAGTAGTTGCTATGGCAGGTGATGGAATTAATGATGCACCAGCATTGGCAAAAAGTGATGTAGGTATTGCAATGGGAACAGGAACAGATGTAGCGATAGAAAGTGCTATGATAACTTTAGTAAAAGGCGATTTACACGGTATTGTAAAAGCAAAAAATTTAAGTAATGCTGTAATGAAGAACATTAAGCAAAACCTATTTTTTGCACTTATCTACAACACTTTTGGTGTGCCTATTGCAGCAGGTGTGTTGTTTCCATTCTTCGGAATACTACTCTCGCCAATGATAGCAGCTTTAGCAATGAGTTTTAGTTCGGTTTCGGTAATAGGTAACGCGCTACGATTAAGAACAAAAAACATTTAATTATATGCAGAAAACAGTTTTCAAAATATCAAAAATGGATTGTCCTTCTGAAGAAAATCTAATCAAGATGAAGCTATCTGATATAGATAAAATCAAACAACTTGATTTTAATTTAGAAGAAAGAATCTTAACATTATATCATAATGCTGATGTGAATATAATCAGTAATTCTATAAAAGAATTAAAACTTAATGAAACATTAATCAGTTCAGAAGAAACAGACACAATCATTACTGAATCTACGAGGAGTCAATCCAAACTGTTGTGGACAATTCTTATTATCAATTTTGCATTTTTTATTATTGAAATGAGTACAGGTATTATTTCAAAATCAATGGGATTAGTTGCTGATAGTTTAGATATGTTGGCAGATTCATTTGTTTATGGATTGAGTTTAATAGCGGTTGGTGGTACAGTTTTAAAAAAGAAACGTATTGCAAAATATGCAGGCTATTTTCAGATACTACTTGCCACAATAGGTATTGTTGAGGTTATCCGAAGATTTTTAGGATTTGAGACATTACCTGTATTCTCAACAATGATTATCGTTTCAATATTTGCTTTAATAGCTAATGGTATCTGTCTTTATTTATTACAAAAATCAAAAAGTAATGAAGCGCATATGCGTGCAAGTATGATTTTCACATCAAACGATATTATAATAAATCTCGGAGTAATTGTAGCAGGTGTTTTAGTTCATTGGCTAAATACTGGATTACCAGATTTAATCATAGGAATAATAGTTTTTGGTTTAGTTATACAAGGAGCATTCAGAATATTAAAATTAAGTAAGTAAAGAACCACATAAAACAAATTATATGAAAACAATAGTATCAATACTAATTTTAGCAATCCTAATTATTGGTTGCAAAAATCAAGATCATACAAAGAAGGATGAACATTTACATCACGAAACAAAAACGAGTAAAGAGGGAGTACCCAAAAAGAAACCATTAAGTCCACATACCGAAACGATGGCAATGATAGGTGATGCTCATATTCATATTGATTATTCATCACCAGGAGTAAGAGATAGAATCATCTTTGGTGGTTTGGTTGGTTATGACCAAGTATGGCAGGCTGGAGCGCATATGGCAACTTGGATAGAGACCAATAAAGATTTAATCATAAATGGAGAGACCCTACCTAAAGGGAAATATGGTTTTTTTACAATTCCATCAAAAGACGACTGGTCAGTGATGATTAATAAAAACTGGGAGCAACACGGTAAAGACGAATATGACGAAAAAGATGATGTAATTCGATTCAAAATAACACCAACATTATCAGAAGAAATCACAGAACATTTAGAATATAAAGTCAACAAAATAGATGATAAAAGCGGAATTATTTCGATGGCTTGGGAAAAAGTTAAAATCGAGTTCCCATTTGCAATAAAAAATTAGAAAATGGTAAACAGGCATACAGCTTTAAAAATTAGAAAAACACACAGGTATTTGGGTCTCTTTTTAGGGATTCAATTCCTGTTTTGGACTATTAGTGGTTTATACTTTAGTTGGACAAATATCGACGAAATACACGGAGACCAATTTAAAAACTTGGACTATCAACCCAAAGCATTTAATAGTTTAATAAGTCCTTCAGAAATGGATGTTCCAAATGGTATAAAGACTATTGAATTAAGAGATATTGATAATGCACCGTACTATTGGATAAATAAAGAGCAATTGTACAATGCTTTAGATGGAATGCCAAAAAGTAGTATTACGCAGGATGAGGCACTCTATATTGCCAAAAACCATATGAAGAGTGGTTTAGAGGTAGAATCTGTTGAGCAAATTACTGAAACTGGAAAACACCACGAGTATCGAGAAAAACTACTACCTGCTTATGTTATCTCATATAAAACAGATGAAGCACTAAAAGCATACGTTTCTGTAAGCGACGGAAAATTTCAAACCGTAAGACATCGTTCTTGGCGTTGGTTTGATTTTTTATGGATGACACATACAATGGATTATGAAGGCAGAGACAATTTCAATACCATTGTTTTGAGAGCCTTTTCACTTTTAGGATTGATAACCGTTTTAAGTGGATTTTTACTATGGTACACGTCTTCACCTTCGATTAGGAAGTTAATTAAAAGAAAAAATAAATAGGAATGAAAAAGTATATAATTTATATCGGAATATTAGTAGTTGGTTTACTATTAGGTTGGTTGATTTTTGGTAATTCGTCAAATGAAAATACAAAACAAAATCAATCTGAATCAGTAAAAACCAATCAAATGTGGACGTGCTCTATGCATCCGCAGATTATGCAACCAGAACCAGGCGATTGTCCTATTTGTGGTATGGATTTAATTCCTGCTGAAAATAGTGCAGATGGCCTGTTAGCAGACCAATTCAAGCTCACAGAAAACGCAATGGCTTTAGCCAATATCCAAACAACCGTCGTGGGTAAAGGCAATGCAGAAGGCAATACCATAAAACTATCTGGTAAAATTGCTGAAAACGAAGAAGCCAATGCAGTACAGGTAAGTTATTT
>CAZRDG010000277.1:0-3515 GCA_964598775.1 uncultured Lacinutrix sp. | reverse complement strand
GTGCTTTTTTACCTTGTGATAATAATTGACCTAAGAAATCTAAGGCGTACGCATCATCCGCATATTGTTGCAATGTTGGCCACACCATATTTAACTGAGGTGCTGTAGCAAAGTTATCTTCGTGATACAAACGCTTAGTTTCAGCTAGAGTAACAGGTTGAGGTTTTAATGGTTCAACTTCTTGACGACGCTTAATTTCCCCAAAATACTTTTCAATTAAAGCTTTTGCTTCTTCAGTTTCAAAGTCTCCTGCTAACACTAGTGTTGCATTATTTGGACCATAGTATTTATCGTAAAATTCTTTAACATCATCAATAGTAGCATTTTGAAGATCTACAAGCTCTCCAATAACCTGCCAATTGTAAGGATGTCCTTCTGGATATATGGCTTTATCTAAAACCCAATTGGTGTGACCATAAGGGTTATTATCTACACGTTGTCTCTTTTCGTTCTGTACAACTTCTTGTTGGTTATAGAACGCTGCTTCTGTAACTGTGTTAATTAAGTAACCCATTCTGTCACTTTCCAACCACATTACCATTTCTAATGCATTGTTTGGAACAACTTCATAATAGATAGTTCCGTCTTTCCAAGTTCCACCATTCAGAGTTCCTCCAGCATCTTGAATCTTTTTAAAGAATTGATCTTGAGGTACGTTTTCAGATTCTTGAAATAACATGTGCTCAAATAAGTGAGCAAAACCTGTACGTCCTGTCTTTTCTCTATTTGAACCAACAGCATACTGTATAGCCAAAGATACGATTGGATCCGATTTGTCATGGTGTAATACTACTTGCAAACCGTTTTCAAGAGTGTATTTCTCAAATTCGATTGCTAATTTATCGCCAGAAGCTGTTTCAGATTTACAAGCTACAAAAGCCAATAAACCAACTGTAATAAAAGCCATCACAGCGATTTTTTTAAGATTGATCATAGTGTTTAA
The DNA here is from genome assembly GCA_964598775.1 of uncultured Lacinutrix sp. GTDB lineage: Bacteria > Bacteroidota > Bacteroidia > Flavobacteriales > Flavobacteriaceae > CAJQLB01. The sequence goes on along the minus strand of CAZRDG010000277.1, from coordinate 2,572 downwards.
AGTATTTTAAAATTTAAGTCACCAAAAATAACGAAAAAACCTAAAGGATATTGGGTTTGTTGATAAGTTATTGACTTATAATGAAGAATTTAGCCATGCCGTCATTCTCTATCTAAACTTCTATATTGAATGGCCTCACTAATATGACAGTTCTAACATCGATATCTTTCCGAAATAACAACATTAAAACCTTAAATGTAACAAACTGGTTCCTGATATTAGAAATGTATTAAGAGTTGATTAATTTTATAATTCACAATATTTTGCCTTTCATCCAAGGTGCAGAATTTAAAAAATCAGCCACAGCGCAACCTGGAGGAACCAAATTATCACAAGCTTCTTTGAGTTCTTGGCTTAATTCTTTTTCCATAAGAGGAATAATATCTTTCATTTGATCTAATGTTCTTGGCCCTGCTAATGGTGCTGTAATACCAGGTTGATCTTTTATCCAAATCATTGCCAAATGTGCTGGTTTTATGTTATGTTCCTTGGCTAATATCACAAATTTATTTGCAACAGATACGGCTTTTTCTGAGATACGTTCAGCATAAATACCTCCTCTGTTAAAACGTGGCGTATTATACAATTCTGGACTGAGGCTACTATATCTTCCTGTTAACATTCCCATTGCTAATGGAGACCACGCAAAAACTGCTAAGTTGGCCCATTGACATGCTGGTAAAATTTCGTTTTCGGCCCTTCGATCAAGTAAATTATATGGTAATTGTTCTGATATGGCATGTGATAAATTTTTAAACTCAGACAACATTTTGCTTTCAACAATTTTCCAGCTTGGTGAAGTTGTAGCTCCAAAATATCTAATTTTCCCTTGTCTAACTAAATCAGTTAATGCATATAACGTCTCCTCTAAAGGAACATTCATATCTGTTCTATGCATTTGATATAAATCGATATAATCAGTTTTAAGCCTTTTTAAAGAATCTTCACAAGCCTTAATTATATGCTTTCTAGATACACCGTAATCATTTATTCCTTTTTTTCCTGTAGGATAATAAAATTTCGTAGCTAAAATAACATCATCTCTTAGTCCATTATCTTTTAAAGCTTTACCAATGATTTTTTCTGATTTGCCAGAAGCGTAGCTATTTGCTGTATCGATTAAATTTATACCGCATTCAATAGCATAGTTAACAATATTTGTCGATTCTTCTGAAGAAGTTGGATTTTCAAAATTATCAGTCCCCAAACAGATTGGAGATACTTTGAGTCCTGTTCTACCCAGTGGTCTATAAAATTTGTGATTTAACATAGTTTTATTTTACAGTTTGTGATATCTTTTTGAAGATTACAAATTATCTTTATTTACTTAAGAGTGTTCAATTAATACTTATCCCAACCAACCTTCTCTATCTAAACTTCGGTATTGAATGGCTTCACTAATATGGTTGCCATTGATATTTTCTGAAGCTTCCAAATCAGCAATGGTTCGAGCTACTTTTAGTATTCTGTCAAAAGCACGAGCCGAGAGATTTAAACGCTCCATAGCCACTTTGAGTAATTGCATTGAAGAATCATCCAGTTTGCAATGCTTTCTAATTTGCTTGGTATTCATTTGCGCATTGTAATGTACTTTGTCAGAATCCTTAAAACGTTTGGTTTGTATTTCACGTGCAGCAGTGACCCGTTTTCTAATATCTACTGAAGATTCGGGTTTATGGTCATCTGAAAGTTTTTCAAAAGGCACTGGAGTCACTTCTATGTGAATATCAATACGATCTAATAAAGGACCAGAAATCTTGCTTAAATAGCGTTGCATTTCTGCAGGAGAACTCGTCACAGGCGCATCTGGATCATTAAAATAACCACTAGGACTAGGATTCATACTTGCAACCAACATGAACGAAGATGGATATGTAACTGTGAATTTAGCTCTAGAAATGGTGACTTCTCTATCTTCTAAAGGCTGACGCATAACTTCTAAAACACCTCTTTTAAATTCTGGTAATTCATCTAAAAACAAAACACCATTATGTGATAATGAAATTTCTCCAGGTTGCGGATAAGCGCCTCCACCAACCAATGCCACATCAGATATGGTATGATGAGGACTCCTGAAAGGTCGTTGTGCCATGAGTCCTGTGTTTTCTTTGACGCGACCAACAACAGAATGAATTTTTGTTGTTTCTAAAGCTTCCTGCAACGTCATTGGCGGTAAAATGGAAGGCAAGCGCTTTGCCAACATGGTTTTTCCAGCACCTGGAGGACCAATAAGAATAATGTTATGTCCACCAGCTGCTGCAATTTCCATACAACGCTTAATGCTTTCCTGCCCTTTCACATCAGAAAAATCAAATTCTGGGAAATCTAAATTTTTATAGAATTCTTTTCTGGTATCTACAATGGTTTGCTCAAGTGTTTCGCCTTTATCAAAATATTCAATGACTTGTTTGATATTATCTACTCCATAAACTTTTAAATCGTTTACTATGGCAGCTTCTTTAGTATTTTGACTCGGCAGAATAAACCCTTTGTAGCCTTCTTCTCTAGCCTTAATTGCTATTGGTAGAGCGCCTTTAATGGGTTGTAAACTTCCATCTAATGAGAGTTCTCC
>CAZRDG010000276.1:0-3527 GCA_964598775.1 uncultured Lacinutrix sp. | reverse complement strand
GTGTTAGCCCAACCAGATCCTAAAGCAACATCTGTACTTGCTAAAAAATAAAGGTGTTTTTTATCGGCGTCCCAAGTTGGTGAAAATGCATCAGCAAATACATTGGTCACGGCTTGTGTTTTATGAGAAGTTAATGACCATATCATTACTTGTCTGAAGTTATTTGATGCAGACTTAGAATACGCCAACCAATTTGAGTCTGGTGACCAAGTTAAACCTAAACTCCCTCTCTCTAAATTATTACCACCAACATCGATAGTTTTGATCGTTCCAGAAGCTACATCAACTAATCTAATTCTAACATCATCATCTGTAAAAGCAATGTATTTTCCGTCTGGTGACCAAGTTGGTTCCCAGCCTAATTTGGATTCACCAATTGAAATACTTCTTGGGGCTGACATACCGTCTTGGTTGGCAATCAACAATTCATAACCTTTTCCGCTTCTATCAGAAAACCAAGCGACTTCATTGCCTTTAGGAGACCAAATAGGTGTTCTGTCTGCAATTCCGGAGCTTTCGGTCATATTTCTGGAATCTCCATTTTCAATTGGCACAGTAAAAATCTCACCTCTTGATTCCATAATGGCTCGTTTTCCAGTTGGAGATAATGAAGCAGAACGAGTTGATTGGCTTACATTTTCCCATTTCGTTGCGGCCCAAGGAAAATCACCAACAACATTTATATTGAGTTGTTTTGCTGTATTTGAGTTTAGGTCTAGTGTATGCAAATAACCATCACGTTCAAAAACAAGTGTATTATTATGACCAGATAATGATTTTATATCTGAGCCTTTATATTGTGTTATTTGATTTAATTCTGAGGTTTTAGTATTAAATGACCAAATATTTGCAACAAAATCTCTGTCTGATAGAAAATAAATATGATCGTTCAGCCAGATTGGTTTTATATCAGTGGTTTTGTCATTTGGAAGTAAGGTTTCTTGTGAATTATTAAGATTTAAAATAACCAGTGGTGTGTTTTGTCCACCTCTATAAGCTCGCCATTCTTCATCCCAACGAGACATTCGGTCAATAATCATGTGCTTTCCATCATTAGAATAGGAACCATTGGTGCTCCATTGAGCAGTTACAAGTGTTGAAGGACCTCCATTTACAGGAACTGTCCATAAACGATCAAATCCTGTAGGTGCCGAATCTCGACTAGAAGCATATAGAATGTGTTTACCGTCATTGGTCCAACCACGAACATTAGCGCCATTTGGATGCCAAGTCAATCTAGTAGCATCCCCTCCTTCAGTAGATACAACATAAACAGCATTGGATCCAAAACGATTTGAAGTAAATGCTATCCATTTACCATCTGGAGAGAAATATGGATCACTTTCAATAGCAGCAGTACTTGTTAACCTTTTTACATTTAAACCATTTAAGTTAGCTATCCAAATATCGCTTCCATAAGTAAATGTTATTTGAGATTCATTGATATCTGGTTGACGCAAAAGTCTAGTGCCTTGAGAAAATGTTGAAATACTGAATAAGAGTATGAAAATCTTTATTATATGATTCATGATTGTATTGATTAGGTATTGATTAATATTTTAAATCTATGTTCCATTTATGAGGTTAATATCATGTAGCTTCCCATTATAACCAAAAGGAGAAACAAGCCTATAGCTAAAAAGCGCAAGGCCTTATTAACATTGGAAAATTTGTAAGCCGCAATTTTTGAAATGATAAAAATTTGCTGACCTAATTGATCAAACAATTGATCTTCATCTGAACTGATTTGGTGAAATGTTTTTGCAAACTCCTTAACAGTTCCGAACTTGGAAATAACATCCCCAAAAAAGAACACATTTTTTTCGTATTTGGCCTCAATTCTGGGCATGAAACAGCGTACACTAAAATAAATTGAAGTTGCAGTACAAATAAACCATGCACCTAGCAAAATGTACAGAAATGGTTTATTATTTGCTTCAGATAATACCATTTCAAGGTAGTTGTAAGAAAAATTCAATAAAATACCATAGAATGATAAAATAAGACCAGCTTTAATTTCTGAAGCCTTAATAAGACCAGATACATAGTTGATGCTTCCCCAATAATGGTCGACTAAATCGTCTGTATGTTTATTTTTTTTATGACTGGATTTTAATATTTTTTGTTCTTCCATATGGTAGATGTTTTTGAAAATGGTTTGCTATTCTATAACTTGATAAACAGTAATGGATTGGGCTTTATTTTTTAATTCAATGTCACCAATTCTTTCGCATTTAAAAGCTTCCTTAACTTCGTTATAACAAGCTTCTGATATGATAATTTGGTTTTCTTTTGCGGCATCTTGAAAGCGAGCAGCAGTGTTTACTGTATCTCCAATAACTGTATAGTCCAATCGTTTTAAACTTGCCGAGCCAATATTTCCTGAAATCATTTCACCACTTTTAATGCCGATAGATACTTTAGGCATAAAACCTTTTAAATTTTCAGATTCAGGGAGGTTATTTATTTTGTTTCGCACTGCTAATGCAGCATCAATGGCTCTATCTAAGTGATATTCACCTCTAAATACTGCCATAATAGCATCTCCAATGAATTTGTCTATAAACCCTTTATGTTCCATAATTTCTTTAACCATTTCATCAAAATAGGTATTAATCATGGTAACAACAGTATCGGCAGGAGCAGTTTCACTTATTTTGGTAAAACCGCATAAATCTATAAACATAACTGTACCCTCGATAGTTTCATTAGCCATAATGGTCGATTCGTACTCACGGCTTCCCATGAAATTCAATACGTTTTCATCAACATACATTTTTAAAATGTTGTTTTCTTTTATGGCTTGAAGTGTTTGTTTTATTTGATGACTATGCTTGAGTGTTTTTTCAACAGTGATTGTAAGATCTTCAAAATTGATGGGTTTGGTGATAAAATCAAATGCGCCTCTGTTCATGGCAGTTCTTATGTTTTCCATGTCACCGTAGGCAGATACAATTACAGATTTAAGCAATGGCTTTTGCTCACTCAGTTTGCTTAATAAGGTTAATCCATCCATTTCAGGCATATTGATATCGCTCAATACGATATCCACTTCTGGATCGTCAAGCAATTTTTCTAAGGCATCAACGCCATTGATTGCAAATAGGAATTCATATTCCTTTTCACGAATTTTTTTACGGAATTTTTGCTTAATTAATACCTCTAAATCTGTTTCGTCGTCAACAACTAATATTTTTGCCATTATATATTTTGTATTAATTTGTCTTTCAGTAATTTAAAATCCACAGGCTTAGTTAAAAAATCATCTGCACCTAATTTTTTAGCTGTATTAAAATTGTCATCATCACCATAAGCTGTAACCATCATAACTACTGGTGGAGGTTTTACAAAATCTTTTTTTATAATTTCTAAGAGTTGTAAACCGCTCATACCTGGCATATTGATATCAGATAAGATTAAGACAGCCTCTTGCTCCATATTTTTTAATATTTCTATTGCTTCTTCACCTGAAAAAGCAAACATAAAATCAAGTTCACCATTTCTAATTTCTTTTCTGATATCAATAT
>CAZRDG010000275.1:0-3534 GCA_964598775.1 uncultured Lacinutrix sp. | reverse complement strand
ATTAAGGCCACAATGCCATAAACACCAACAGTAGCAATAATAGCCACAATACTAACCACCAATATTTGAAACAAAATTGGCTCTCCTACAACAGTACCAAGAGCTATGATGACAATTTCGACTGAAAGAATAAAATCGGTAATAATAGCCGACTTAATCTTCTTTTTCTCAAGGTCTAAAATGGCCGATTCATCTAAATCTTGCGTTTCCAATACTTGTGTATCTTGATTGTGTGGTACAAAATATTCATAGATTTTTTCGACACCTTCAAAGGCTAAATACACACCACCTACAACCAAAATCACAGTAACAGCCAGAGGCAAAATGGCACTAAGTAGAAAAGCAACCGGCAATATTATGAGCTTATTTAAGAAAGAACCCTTAGTAATCGCCCAAAGTACAGGCAACTCTCTTGAGGACACAAAACCAGAAGCCTTTTCAGCATTTACAGCCAAATCATCACCTAGTATACCAGCTGTTTTTTTAGTCGTAATCTTGCTCATGGTTACAACATCGTCCATCAATACAGAAATGTCGTCAAGTAATGCAAAAAATCCTGAAGCCATAGAGGTTAATTTTAATGAATTATTTAGATGCCAAAGACATCAAAACATATAGAATGATGATTAAAGGAATACCAGCAAATTTAAATATAATCAAAAGAATAATAGCTAAAATGATAAGCAGATAACGTGCAGCATTGTCCTTAAAACTCCAGTTTTTAAACTTCAAAGCAATGAGCTTAATTTTGGAATTCAGTAAAAAACTACTCAATAAGGTCACGCCTATTAGAAACCAAGGGTTTAAAATGATAGTATTCATCGTATCATTATTCTGATGCTCCATAATCAATGGAAACGATATGATTAATAAGGTATTGGCAGGTGTCGGTAAACCTATAAAACTATCGGATTGATTGGTAGAAATATTAAAGGTGGCCAAACGATAAGCCGAAGCTAAAGTAATAAGCAAACCTAAAAAAGGAAGCCATTGAATGTCGCTAAAAAATTCTGTCGAGTAATCCGTATGCTCAACTAAACTAAAATCATCAACTGTTAAACTCAATAAATGAAACATCACAATACCAGGAACTAAGCCACTGGTAATCATATCAGCCAAAGAATCCAGTTGTAATCCCAATTCACTTTGCACCTTTAGTTTTCTCGCTAATAAGCCATCAAAAAAGTCAAAAAAGATCCCTAAAATTACAAAAAAGGCTGTTACAGTCATATGGCCATTAACAGCAAACAACACTGCAATACTTCCACATAAAACATTTAAAAGTGTAACAAAATTAGGAATGTGTTTTTTCAAGGCATAACTAAATTAGACGAAGTAAAAATAATAAACTATTTCAGATTAAGGCTGCAACTTAACAATAAGTACTAAAAATTAGAGTTTATTATGTGAATTATGCATCTTTGTAAAAAATTTTGTTGTTGAAAAATCGATTACTCATTTTACTGCTTTTAAGTACGTCGATGTTGTTTGCGCAAACTGCCAGAAAATACTCCAATGAATTCATGAATATTGGTGTCGATGCGGCAGCTTTAGGCATGAGCAATGCTGTGGTAGCACATACTGCCGATGTGAATTCAGGTTACTGGAATCCTGCTGGCCTCGTACATCTGGAGGATAATGAAATTGCCTTAATGCATTCCAGTTACTTTGCCAATATTGCAAACTACAATTATATCGCTTTTGCAAAACCCTTAGATGATAGAAGCTCTATAGCCATTTCGTTCATCCGCTTTGGAGTTGATGATATTCTTGACACTACACAACTCATTGACGAACAAGGTAACGTGAATTATGATCGTATTAATCTATTTTCGGCGGCCGATTATGGCCTTACCTTCTCATATGCAAGAAAATTACCTATTGATGGCTTGAATTATGGTGTCAACGCCAAAGTGATTCGTCGTGTTATTGGTGATTTTGCTTCATCTTGGGGATTTGGTCTCGATTTAGGAATTCAGTTTGAAACAGGAAACGAATGGCAAATCGGACTTATGGTTCGTGATATCACGACCACCTTTAATGCCTGGTCTATTAATGAAGAAAAGTTTGAACAAATACAGGATGCTGTTGAAGGGCAAAATCAGGAAGTCCCTGAAGGTACTGAGATTACTATCCCAAAGATGCAATTGGGTATTTCCAAACTGTTTACCTTCAATTATGATTATACGCTGAGAACGGAATTAGACTTGAATGTACGCTTTGAGCAGAATAACGATATCATCTCTAGTTCCTTTGCAAGTATAAATCCAGCACTCGGTTTTGAATTTGGCTATACAGATCTGGTATTTCTACGAGCAGGAATGGGCAACTTTCAAAATGAATTACAAATAGATAATTCCGAACAATTATCCTTTCAACCCAGTTTTGGTGTAGGTTTCAAATATCAAGGTATTCAATTGGATTATGCGTTTACAGACATTGGTGATCAAAGTGTAGCCTTATATTCCAATGTGTTTTCCTTAAAACTCGATTTTAGTATCTTTAGATAATATTTTTCTTATGAAATGCCATAATAATAAGTTTGATATCAACCTCAATGATAATAAAGGCATTACATCTGACCTCTAAAACAACAAATAATAACAGATGAAAATGCGTTTCTTACTCCTTTTATGTCTTTTTAGTTTTCAAATTTCAGTATCACAGATGTTATCGCCAAACGCTGAAATAAGTGTTTTAACTATAGGACCAGGAACATCATTAAATGATGCTTTTGGACATAATGGATTCAGAATAAAAGATAATGTACAAGGAGTAGATGTAGTTTATGACTATGGTCGTTTCCCTTTCAATGAACCAGGATTTTATTTAAATTTCGCTCGTGGAAAGCTCAGTTATTCCATTGGAAAAGATACTTTTAATGACATCATTAATTTCTATACTTGGCAAAATAGAACTATTAAAGAACAAAACCTTAATCTTTCTGCCACAGAAAAACAAGAGCTATACACATTTTTACTGAACAACTATAAGCCTGAAAACAGAGCCTATTTATATGACTTCTTTTACGATAATTGTGCGACCAAAATTCGTGATGTAGCCAATTCAACCTTAAACAATGGCATTAGCTTTCAAAAACCTGACGATTACCAAGCGCAAACATTCAGAACGCTCATTCAAAACAATCTAAACAAAAACTCTTGGGGTAGTTTGGGTATTGATATCGCATTAGGATCAGTGATAGACCGAGAGGCGTCGCCTGAAGAGCAGATGTTTCTCCCAGAAAACATTCATAGATTTTTTAGCAAGGCAACACTTCAAAATGGCGAAGCTTTAGTCAGCAATAGTGTAACACTTTATACTGAAAAGGAAAAAAACACGGCCTACAATCTTTGGTCGAGTCCGTTAATAATTCTGAGTTTAATAGCTTTAGGCATCCTGTGGCTAACCTATTCAGATTATAAAAAGAACAGACGCACTAAATGGCTAGACCTCACCTTATTTGCTATCACAGGACTTGTAGGTATTTCTCTATTGCTTTTATGGTTTGCCACAGACCATAGCGCTACAGCA
>CAZRDG010000274.1:0-3549 GCA_964598775.1 uncultured Lacinutrix sp. | reverse complement strand
TAAAAGCATTGGTTGCAGGTCCACCATAATTAGCAAGTATTAAAGGATATTTTTTATTTGGATCAAAATTAGAAGGAAAATGCAGCATACCATGTAATTGTGCTACACCATCCGCAGACGTAAAGGTGAAGACTTCAACAGTTTTAAGCCCAAGCTTGTTAAACTCAGTCATATCACTTTTAGCTATTTCAGCAACTACTTTTCCTTTGGCATTGACCAAATTGGTAAAAGGAGCAATGTTATGTGTTTGAGCAACATCAACAAAATACTTTCCATCAGGTGAAATTGTCACACTGTGATTGTATGTTGGGTCAGTTAGTCTAACATCTTTTGTGCCATCAAAATTCACACGATGCAATTGCATTTTCATATGATTATCTCCACTTCTGGCTTCGTAATACAATTGCTTGTTTTTCTCGTCAACTTTTAGAATTCTAGACACTTCAAAATTGTGATTGGTAATGGCATTTACCAAAGTACCATCCCAATTGTATAAATAATAGTTGTTAAATCCTGTTCGTTCTGAAGCCCAAATAAAATGCTTGCCATCTTCTAGTACATGAATTTCAGGAGTGTTCACTGTAAAACTTGGTAACCATTCTTCACGAACAATAGTTCTGGTTTTACCAGTGTTGGGATCAGCTGCTTTATATTCCATAATGTCCTGCTTTCTGTTGGTTGTATGAAACAAAAATTCTTTACCATCAGGCGTCCAATCCATACCATATAAATAAGTTCCTAATGCACCATCATTAAACGGTTTTCCATCTCTTGTGTCTAACAAGGTGGTCTTCTTTGTTTCTAAGTCATAAACCATCACATCCACTGGTAAGTTGTCTGCGCCAACTTTTGGATAGGCTTCAATCTCTACAGAATCTTGAATTTTCACTTGATTATAAAGTACATAGTACATTTGAGCATCCTTTTCTTCAAAACGATAGAACGCTATTTTTTTACTGTCTGGTGACCACCACATGGCAGTAATTTGGCCTAATTCTTCGCCATAAACCCAAGTTGCAATACCATATTTTTTCTGAGTTTCCTCGTTGCCATCCGTTGTAATAGCCATAACATTACTTCCATCAGGATTACTGATGTACATATTTCGTTCTTTAGTAAAAGCTTTTAATTTTCCATCTGGTGAATCGGCAGAAGGATATTGGCGCCCTCGTTGTGGACGGTTTCCAAAAAAGCGTCTGTTATTGTTTTCAACCACATCTTCAACTTCAACAGTTTTTCCAGTGTTAACATCATATTTTAACCGTTTACCATCAATGTTATATTCAAATGATTTGCTATCGTCACTCCAAGAATAAGATCTCGGAACCATAGTTACTGAACCACGAATTTTTGGAGCTATTTCAGAATAACGCTCATAGCCAGGCATTTTCTTTAACTTATCTTGTGCAAAAGTGGTTGTGAAACCTACTAAAAATGTAATAATGGAAAGTGTTTTTAAGGTTTTCTTGAATCTAGAAACTGTATTCATTGTAATGGATTTTTATTAAGGCTATAAAACTACATTTTTAATATGAGTTCATCAAGTTTTCTAAATATTTGTAGGTGATAATTTGTAATACCAAATAGTTGGAGAACTTTTAATAATTACCTTATCTTTATAGTTCCATTTGTAAAAACTAACTAAACTAAATATGAAAGCCGTAATTTCTTCTCTCATTATTCTAATTACTTGTTCAACATTTGCTCAGAAAAAAATATTAGACCATTCAGACTTTGATGTCTGGAATACCATTCAAGGCCAAACCATTGCGCCTAATGGAAAATATGTGATGTATTCGCTTGAAAAAGGTGAAAAAGACAACCACTTAAAAATAAAAGATAACAATGCTAATTTGGTATTTGAGCATGAACGTTCAGAACGAGGTGAATTTACTTATGATTCTAATCATGCGATTTTTGTTATCAAAGCCTGGAAAGATAGTGTTGCTGAAATGAAACGAAGAAAAGTGAAGAAGGACAAAATGCCTAAGGATACTATTGGTATTTATCATTTTGAAAGTAACAATTTAGATAAGATTGCCAACATTAAATCTTATAAAACACCACAAAAGTGGTCTGGGTTTATAGCATATACATTTGATGCTGACAAAAAAGATACTTCAAAAAAGGTAGAAAAAGACTCCATTTCAAACGACTCCACAAAAACCGAATCTAAATCAAAGAAGAAAGCTAAAAAACCAAGTGCTAAAAATGGTTATCCATTAGTAGTTAGAAATCTACAAACGAAACAAGAAGATACGATTCATTTTGTGACTAATTATATTTTTGCAAAAGAAGGAAAGATGCTCTCTTACATTACTACAGGAAATGACGAAGATGTAAAAGCTGGAGTTTATGTTAAGGATTTAAATACTAACACAACCAAACAAGTATTTGATTCTCATGACCAAGCAAAATATTTTGAACTCAGTTTTAGTGATTCAGGTAAGAACGTAGGTTTTGTGGTTGATGAAGATACTACGAAGGCTTATGTAAGACCAAATAAATTGTACACTTGGAATGCAGCAAATAATAAGGCTCAATTAGTTGTTGACGCCGAAACAGCTCCTAAAGGCTATAGAGTATCACCAGATGGCAATGTGAGTTTCTCTAAAGATGATTCTAAGTTGTATTTCGGTTTGGCGCTTCCTGCAATTGTTCAAGATACCTTATTGTTAGATGAAGAAATCGTCAATGTTGAAGTATGGACTTATGACGAACCGAGATTATATACAGTTCAAGAATTACAAGTTAAAAACGATCAGAAAAAATCGTTTCAAACGGTTTATCATTTAGATAATAAGAAGTTGATACAAATCGCGACTAAAGAGTATCCTGATGCAAGCATAGCTGACGAAGGTAATGCCACCTTTGCATTGGTTAGTAATAATGAGCCTTATGCTCTCGAAAGCCAATGGACTGGTCAATTTTCAGTCAATGATTTGGCTGTAGTCAACATCAATAATGGCTCTTTCAAAATGGCAATCAAAAAGAGTCCAACTGACGCTCGCTTTAGTCCGAAAGGAAAATATGCTTATGGCTATAATCCAGTTGACAGCACATGGTTTACCTATAACACAAATACCTCTAAATATACAGCATTAACCAAAGGGAGAGTGTTTTTTAATGAACTAAATGATTCACCAAACTATCCAGGGTCTTACGGTTCTGCTGGATGGACAAAAGACGACAAATCCATAATACTATACGATCGATATGATATTTGGGAATTTAATCCAGACAATGCAACAAGTACACGATTAACACAAGGACGAGAAAATAATATAGTGTATCGCTATGTCCAATTAGACTCGGATAAACGCTTTATTGATACTTCGGAAAAATGGTTACTTACCACATTTAATGAAACCAATAAAAACTCTGGATATTATGAATATCATTATGTAAATAAAACTGGTAAACAACTTGTTGATGGTCCTTATCGATATTCTACACCACGTAAGGCAAAATTTAGTGACGCAATTCTGTTTACTAGACAATCCTTTGAAGAATTCCCAAATCTTAGAATTTCAGATTTAAGTTTTAAAA
>CAZRDG010000273.1:0-3552 GCA_964598775.1 uncultured Lacinutrix sp. | reverse complement strand
GAATCTCTTTTTTAGAGATAATTTTCACAGCGAAAAACTCTTTTTTGTTTCCTATTTTGTAAGCCTTGTATACTTTTCCAAACGATCCACTTCCCAAGAATTCAAAGAGAATGTAGTCTCCAACTTAAATGGTGTACATATTAATGGTCGACCCATCATTTAAAGCAATAAAACGATTCGCTCTAAAGGTCCTTACCCAACCGTTTACTTCAATGTCTATTTGTGTTCGTTTTTCCGATAGTAATTCGGCAACTGTTCTCGACGTCATTTGGTTTACTTTTTAAGGTGCAAAGATAAATGTTTCAACTAAATTATCTATCGCCATTTTTATCTTCTTCTGGAATGATTTTAAAGTTTGGTTCTTTTAAAACTTCTTTATTGGCAATACTTCTTTCTAAAGATAAAAGTAGTGAAGGTAATAATAATAAATTAGCCAGCATGGCAAATAAGAGTGTAACAGATACTAAAGCTCCGAGAGCAACTGTACCGCCAAAACTTGAAATGATAAACACTGAAAATCCGAAGAATAAAACAATAGACGTATAAAACATGCTAACTCCTGTTTCTCTTAATGCAGCATAGACTGATTTTCTGATTTTCCAATGGTTGGCTTGTAATTCTTGTCTGTATTTAGCCAAAAAGTGAATGGTATCATCAACCGAAATGCCAAAGGCAATACTAAACACTAAAATTGTGGATGGTTTTATAGGCACACCTAAATAACCCATTAAACCTGCAGTGACTAATAGAGGTAAAAGATTAGGAATTAATGATACAATGATCATTCTAAACGAGCGAAACATATATGCCATAAATAATGAGATCAATACAATGGCTAATGATAGAGAGAGGATTAAATTGTTAACCAAAAAGTAAGTTCCTTTTTGAAAAAGGTAAGCCTTTCCAGTTAGTGTGACGTTGTAATTTTCTTCAGGAAATACCTTGTCAATTTTCTCTCTTAGATTTTCTTCAATGCGCTCCATTTTATCAGTCCCAACATCTTTCATAAAGGTTGTAATTCTGGCATATTGACCAGTAGAATCGACAAAATTCTTTAATAAATCCACATCTTGAGAGGAGTTTTTGGCATATGATAAAATGAAACTATTTTCTTGAGATGATGGCAATTGGTAATATTTTGGATTGCCATTATAATAAGCCTGTTTGGAATACTTAACCAGGCTAACCACCGAAATGGGTTTTGATAATTGCGGTGTTTCTGTAATCAATTCCTCAAGCTCATCCATTCGCTTAAGGTTTGATAATTTCATAACACCTTTTTTGCGTTTAGTGTCAACCATTATCTCTAATGGCATCACACCATTGAATTCATTTTCAAAAAACTTGATGTCTTTATAGAACTCCGCTTTTCTTGGCATGTCGTCAATCAAGCTTCCTGAGATTTTTATTTGATAAATACCAATAATACTCGCAACTAGTAAAACTAAAGCTGTTACATAAATGGTTATTTTTTTATATCGTACCATACGTTCCATCCAATCTACAAAAGTTGTAATCCAACGCTTATTTAAATGCTCAAGATGTTTGTCTTTAGGCATTGGCATATAACTGTAAATTATTGGAATGATTAGTAAGCACAACATAAAAATGGCGAGAATGCTCAAGGATGCAACTGTTCCAAATTCCTTCAACAAGGTGCTTTCTGTAATAATAAACGTAGCAAAACCTGAAGCTGTTGTCACATTAGTCATTAAGGTTGCATTCCCAATTTTTGTAATAACGCGCTGTAATGATTTTGCCTTGTTACCATGTTTATTGACTTCGTGCTGATATTTATTAATTAGAAAAATACAGTTAGGAATACCAATAACAATGATTAAAGGTGGAATTAAAGCGGTTAATACAGTAATTTCATATTCGAGTAAACCAATAATCCCGAAGGTCCACATAACACCAATAAGTACTACAACCATTGAGATAAATGTAGCTCTCCAAGATCTGAAAAAGAAGAAAAATATTAACGAAGTGACTCCAAGTGCTGCAATGATAAACTTCCCGATTTCATCAATGATGTTTTGGGAGTTTAAGGTGCGAATATATGGCATACCAGAAACACGAACATTTAGTTTGGTGGCAGTTTCAAAGGCCGCTACTTTGGGAATTAAAACTTCTGTAATAAAGTCTTTTCGAGCAGGTGTATTTACAATTTTTTTATCTAAATATATGGCTGATCTTACAGCCTTACTGTTTTTATTGAACAAAAAATTATCGTAAAAAGGATATTGTTCAAACAATTCGTTTTGTAAAGTTGAAATTTCATTTTTAGTACGAATGGAATCCTTAATAAAAGGAATTAAGTCAAATTGTTGCTCCTCTTTATTCTTAATGAGTTTTTGTAGATCTTTTATAGACACTACTGTTTCAACTTCTTCGTAATTTTTAAAATCACTAGAAAGCTTATTCCAAGCGTTTAGGTTCTCAACTGTAAAAAGTGAGCTGTCTTTAATTCCAATAACGATTAAATTACCTTCATCGCCAAAGGTTTCAAGAAATGTATTGTAATTAATGTTGACCTCATGGTCATCAGGTAATAAATTTGCTTCAGTATAGGTAAAACGCATTTTATCCCATTGCATCCCAAAGAGGAATGTTGAAATTAAAACGACAATGATAATGCCAATTCTATTGCGAAGAATCAATCTAGCAATAGTTTCCCAAAAGCCTACTGAGAACAATTTAGTCATAGCAAATTTTGATGTGCAAAGGTATGTAATTAGTTAGTAAAAATGGTGGATAACGAGTCTAAATCTCTTATCTATTGAGATTTAAATTAAAAGTGAATTTTAAGGCTAAATTATCGTCAAATCTAGGTAAATGATAAGCGCCATGTCTGTATGCAAAACTTAAACCAAAACCGAAAAACAGCTTATTGATTTCTAAACCAGCTTCAGAATAACCTTGTTCCAAAGTGCCAAAATTTATGTTTTCATGTCTAGCCAAATTTTCCATTTTTCCTAGTGCATATCTATAGATAAGTACAAGTTCAGGCTTCAACCATGGCGAAATATTTATAGGGTTCAATTTATGCTTCATTTGGAGCGTCGCAAATTTATCCGAGTAAAATTCATTGAAATACATAGTTTCAAAACTGTTAGTGCCAGCAACTGAAAAACGTCTTAAAATAGTTTCTTTGCTAACATTGTTTGGGTAGGCATGGTAGGTATGTGTTATAGGTATATCACCATTGGCTAAGCCACTCGTAAAAACAAATTCTGTTAGTGCTTCTTTTTGGTGTTTAAATTGCTGAATGGCTCTAAAATCTATTTTTGAAAATCCAAAATCACTTTTTAAAATGTCCGCAAAACTCTTAGTATATTGTAAGGTGAACTTCGGGAATCCTGAGGTTGTTTCAACGATACCTGAAGATGTTTGTTCGAATTTGTTAAATGGACTTAATTGCGCCCAAACCATTAATATTGTTAATTTGTAATTTTTAAAACTTGTTAAAGATTCATGATTATAAGTGTAATCATATTTGGGTACTATATTGCTTATTGCCAATTGTGTTTCAGTTAAAATTTCCAGTGTGAA
>CAZRDG010000272.1:0-3571 GCA_964598775.1 uncultured Lacinutrix sp. | reverse complement strand
AGCCTTGGCATGAGCAATACCAGCTTGTGCAATGGCAACTGGATCATTGTTACCACGATCACTAAACACCTCAACATTGATCTGCTCACCTACAACATGCAATTGATCTATTGCTGCAGGACGATACACATCACATGCAACCAATAAAGGTTTCTTTGTTTTTTTGTTTTTAAGATAATTTGCAAGCTTTCCAGAAAATGTAGTTTTACCGGAACCTTGTAAACCAGACATCAATATAATAGAAGGTGCACCAGATAAATTAATACCAGCTGCATCGCCTCCCATTAATTCGGTTAGCTCGTCCTTAACAATTTTAACCATGAGTTGTCCTGGTTGTAAATTGGTAAGTACGTTTTGGCCAAGCGCCTTTTCTTTTACTTTATTAGTAAATTCTTTAGCAATTTTAAAGTTAACATCGGCATCTAAAAGTGCACGACGCACTTCTTTTAATGTTTCTGCAACGTTAACTTCGGTTATACTTCCATGACCTTTTAATACGTGGAGTGCTTTATCTAGCTTATCGCTTAAGTTATCAAACATAATCTTACTTCTAATTTTAAGAGTTGCAAATTTAATAATTTGAACCTTATTAATGAAGTTACGCAAGTATAAAATAAACTTAAATAAAAAGGCTACCAATATATTGGCAGCCTTTTTCCCTAAATAATTAAATAACTAACTTAAAACGACTATACGAAATTTAGTATTTAGGTTATGGACATTCTCTTTCAATTACTATTTCGTTATCTCCATCAACCAGAACGATTCTCTCAGGACCACATTCTGTCACCAGCCATTGACCATTAAATACAGAGAAATTATTTTCTAATTGTGCGATTGTTAAAAACACACCATTTGCAGGATTTCCAGCGGTTGACCATGTACCAAAGTAATTTGCTCCATTTCCTTCAATTAATAAATCTTGATTTTCATTAAATTGTATAGCAAAATCATTAAATGCAATACTTCCATTAACCGAAACCGCTACCCAATGACATTCAAATTCCATGAGGTAAGCATCCAATTCTTCTTCTGTACATCCTGAAACTGAGCATTCTTCTAATATTAAATCTATTTCCAACACTTCATATTGGCTTGGATTATTTAATACCTCTACTCTAACATAAACTGTTTGAGGGCTTGAAATATTAGTATAAGATGTAACTTCTGAAATTGGATTTGTATTATTTTGAGCGTCTGTTAGTGATATATGATAACTTACTGATACTGGATTATCTATTTGACAATTGCTAACCTCACTTAGGCCTTCATAAAGATTAAATACTTCGACTCCATCATTATTTTCATCACATAAAACTATTGCATGTGCCTCTAAACAACCTAATGGATTCGTGTTTTCACATTCTTGTTCTAACACAAGTGTATAGTCTCCGCTGATAAACTGTAATCTATCTTCGTCGCATTCTACAAGTTTCCATTCTTTTGAAATGTTCATATAATCTCCAGAGAGATCTAAAGTCAAATAGATATAGCTTTCTATAAGTGCTAAATTCCAACCTCCAATGATATTCCCATTCAGTTTTACTCCATCTTCTGTAAACATTAATGGACCATTTCCGTCTACTAAGTCAGTTCCTATATACCACTTACATTCCTTTAAATCTGCATTAATTTCAGCAACGCTGCAATCCGATTGGTTGTTGCATTCTCTTTCAATAATAAAATAAGATTCAATAGTTCCTGGTGCTCTAGTAAATTTAAAGCGATCATCGTCACAATCATACACGTACCATTCTCCTCCAAGGTCACCATCAAACATTGTTAATTCAGACAAAGTTAAAACAACACCGAAATTAGACATCGACGTACTCCAGTTTCCTGTGGCTATAACATTATTTTCAGAGTAAATTTCTAAAGATCCATTATTATCGAAATAGATGTCTTTATTAATAAAATTATCGTCACCATTAAAGTTTACAATATTCCAATGGCACTCCGTCAAATAAGCATCAACTTCTTCTTTTGTACAATCCTCTTCATTTTCATCATCACAATCGTCTTCAGCTTCATGAATTGCAGCTTCTAATTCTGCATTATTATTTACCTGAACAGTATTTCCATTAGCATAAACCATGGTAACTGGAAAATTTAAGCTCGCTAAAACAACTTGATCATTTTCATTTTGAAGATTTTCTAAAAATTCATACAACTGCTCATCACTTTCAATGACTAAAGTATCTATAACCTGAAATTCAGTATTGTAAATTGAAAAAGATATTGGATATTGAAAATCAATACATTCGATAACATCGTCTTCGTCGTCAATACAAGCTTCAATAAAAGCTTCTAACTGACTTTCATTTTCAATAACTATGTCTTCATAATCATTCAAAATGATAGTAATTGGAAATAAAAATTCAAGAAAATCATCATCTGAATCGAACTCATCAAAAATCTCTTCAATCAAGGCAAGATCTTCTAATGTGTTGATAGTTATAGTAATATCATTAACTATAATTGTAACTGGTAGATTTACAGAAAAACAATTAGAATTATCCATGATATTATCCACTGACCCATCATTTGTTACAGTATACTGCATCAGATTGGCCAAAGTAGAGTTTGGGGCAATTAGCGTTTCTTCATCTGTCTCAGTGACTTCAAGAATTTCATCTTGACATGAAGTAAAACTTAAGAGGGCAAAAAAGGCTAGGATTAATAGATAATTGAACTTGAAATTCATAGCGATTTGGTTTTTGTTAAACGTATTTCCTATAAAACAAGTAATTCCTAAAAACTCCTACCTCTAAATTTCTTTTTTTTACATTTACTATTCCAAACTACTATAAATGGCAAAAGAATTAAACGAGAATATTTGCAACGAAACCCTGTTTGCTTCGATATTTGAAAAGTACTCGAAAGATCTTCACGACTTTTTATACTATAAGTTTGGTGAATCCTATCACCCAAAAGATCAAGTTCAGGATGCTTTTATTAAGCTTTGGGAAAATTGCGGAAAGGTAACTCCTTCAAAAGCCAAGTCGTTTTTATTTACTGTGGCGAACAATTTAACCCTAAACCTAACAGCACACAAAAAAGTAGTCTTGAAATACCAACAGGAAAAGCCAAAACATTATACTAATGAAACACCTCAATTTATTTTAGAAGGTGATGAGTATATGCAAAAATTACAAAAGGCTCTTGCTAATTTATCTGAAGCACAGCGTACTGCCTTTATGCTAAATCGTGTTGAAGGGAAAAAGCATAAGGATATTGCAGAACTTTTAGGAATTTCCCAAAAAGCAGTTGAAAAGCGGATTTATGGTGCTTTAAAAAAATTAAGAGAAGATATTAAAGAAATTTAAAAATTGAGGTAGGAGTTTTTAAACATCATTTGTTATATAGTTGAATTATTAAAGGATGAATCGAGAAGAATTAATAAAAAAATGGTTAGATAACGACCTTAGCTCTGAGGAATTAAAGGCATTTAATGCCTTGAATGATGCTCAAGAACTCAACAAATTATCTAATAGCATTCGGGCTTTTAAGGCTCCTGAATATGACACTTCAGAGGTTTTTACAAGCATTAATCAAACTATTGCTTCTTCTC
>CAZRDG010000271.1:0-3582 GCA_964598775.1 uncultured Lacinutrix sp. | reverse complement strand
ATCAATCAAATTAATCGAAATAAAAATGTAATAAGATTCAAAAAGTTTTTATCTTTCTCACACGAATTGGTCATATAGAATTACCTGAGGTCACTCCTATTTTAGGTTCTGCAAATGAATATTTCTACAGAAATAAAATGGAATTTTCATTTAGTGATAGCAGATGGTTAACCCTTAAAGAAATTCAGTCTGATAAAGATTTAGGCGATAAAAATGCCTTAGGCTTTCACATTCCTGGAATGTGGGACAAAATCTTAGATGTTAAAAAATGTCACCTGCAAGCTGATCCATCTAATGCCATTAGAAACGCAGTAAAAGCCTTTGCTATAGAACATAACTTCGAGTTTTTCAATACCAGAAATCAGGAAGGTTTACTAAGAACCTTAATGATTCGTACCTCATCTACTGGTGATATTATGGTGGTCATACAGTTTTTTAAAGACGATAAAGAAAAGCGTGAATTATTAATGAATCACTTAGCCACGACCTTCCCAGAAATCACCTCCTTGCAATTCATCATTAACGAAAAAGCCAACGATACCATTTACGACCAAGACGTGATTTGCTATAAAGGTGAAGACCATATTTTTGAGGAAATGGAAGGCTTAAAGTTTAAAATAAACGCCAAGTCGTTTTACCAAACCAACTCAGACCAAGCTTATGAACTGTATAAAATTGCCAGAGATTTTGCAGGTTTAACAGGAAACGAATTGGTGTACGATTTGTACACAGGAACTGGAACCATTGCGCAGTTTGTAGCCAAACAAGCCAAAAAAGTAATTGGTGTTGAAGCTGTTCCTGACGCTATTACAGCTGCTAAGGAAAACGCACAATTAAATGGCATAGATAACGTTGAATTTTATGTTGGTGATATGAAAAACGTGTTTAACGACAGCTTTATAAAAACGCATGGACAACCAGAGGTTATCATTACAGATCCACCAAGAGATGGTATGCATAAAGACGTCGTTAATCAAATACTAAATATTTCGCCAGAAAAAATAGTTTATGTAAGTTGCAACAGCGCAACTCAAGCCAGAGATTTGGCTTTAATGGATGCTGTGTATAAAGTCACTAAAACTCAGGCAGTGGATATGTTTCCTCAAACGCATCATGTTGAAAATGTTGTACTTTTGGAAAAGCGATAGATGTATCATATGAAAAAAATAATAGCCTTACTTCTACTCTGTTTTGTAATTACCAATTGCGAAAAAGACGATATCTGCTCTGCTGACACAGGAACGACACCAAAACTCATACTTCGATTTTATGATATTGCCGACGAAGAAGAAACCAAATCTGTGCCTAATTTATTGGTGTATGGTGTTAATGATGTTGACGAAATTGTGTTGTTTGACCACATTGGTTTAACTGCTGCCAATAAAGATTCTATAGCCATTCCGTTGCGTACAGATGGCAATGCCACACGTTTTGTGTTACATCGCGATTTTGAAGGCGATTTCGATACTGGAAATTTCGATATCATCACAGCCAATTACATAGGCGAAGACGTTTATGTCTCTCGTGCTTGTGGCTATAAAACCATTTATAACGACTTGGCGCTAGATCTGGAAACTGATGCTGATAATTGGGTGATAAACTCTGAAATCCTAAATACAACCATTGAAAATGAAACTACAGCTCATGTTAAAATTTACCATTAGCATCTTAAGTCTTTTGCTAGTGTGTACCACAACATTAGCGCAAACTGATAGTATTCCTTCAGATTCTTTAAGGTACACTCAGAAATATGGCTTACGTTTAGGAGGCGATGTGAGCAAATTGGTGAGAACCTTTTTAGATGAAGACTATTCAGGGTTTGAAATTAATGGCGATTACAGACTCACCACAACGCTTTATGTGGCTGGTGAAATTGGTTTTGAAGAAAACACAACCTCTAACGACCAACTCAACTCCACAGCCAATGGTACGTATTTTAAAGGAGGTATAGACTATAACATGTACAAAAACTGGTTAGGCATGGAAAACATGATTTACGCTGGTTTTCGTGTTGGAGCAGCCTCGTTTAAACAAACCTTAAATAGTTATACGGTTTATCAAACCAACCAAAGTTGGCCACCAACCACTGTCAATTCTGGTGAGGAGTTTAATGGTTTAAGTGCCATTTGGGGAGAACTCATTATTGGTATTAAGGCCGAAGTTTTTAATAATGTTTACGTTGGACTTAACGCTCAGCTTAAAGGCAGAATCACCGAAAAAGAACCCAACAACTTTGAAAACATCTTTATTCCAGGATTTGGAAGAACCTACGATAGCGGAAGTTTTGGTATTGGTTTTGGTTACAATATTTCTTACCTTATTCCTTTGTTTAAAAAGGAATAACACATGCATAAAGACGCCATAGCAGAACTGCTTGAAGAAAAGCACCAAACACTTTTTAATTGGCTCGAAACTCACGAGTTGGAGAAGTGGCAAACTGGACCTGATGGTAAATGGACTACAGGCCAACAAGCCCTTCATTTATTGCAAAGCATAAAACCACTCAATGATGCTATGAGCATGCCCAAATTTGTGCTAAGATATAAGTTTGGCAAATCCAATCGTGAGGTTAGAGATTATGAGGCCATTGTACAACGCTACCAAGAACGTTTAGAAGGTGCAAAAGGCATGACCTTTGGGCCTTCGCAAAACATGAGAGTTCCCAATGATGACGATAAGCACTACTTACTAAACCGACTTAAAACCGAAAACAAAAAACTACAGCACAAAGTAAAAAAGTGGAAGGATAAAGACTTAGACAACCTGATTTTACCACATCCTTTAATGGGAAAAATGCCAGTAAGAGAACTTGTGATGTGGACAGCCTATCACGTTGAGCATCATACACAACAACTGACAGAACACTATTAACCAGCCTACAAATCTACTCATACACCAAGCCAAATTACGTAGAACTACGTATAGATTTTTTAGTAAAAAATGGCTAACTTCGTTTAACTTCTGATATAAACAATTAAAAAAGTTCATATCATTAAAATTGTACACAATATAACCCAACAGAATGAATAGAAAAATAATCACACTTTTACTTTTAGCAATATTCACAAATTTTGGATATTCTCAATCGGACAAAATAAATATAAAAACTGAACATTTGACAGAGGCGAATTATCTGAAAATGGATGATTTTTATTTGACTCATTACTTATATATCGACCTCTTTTTAAGAGAAAATTTGTTTCCAGAAGCAAACGCAGAAGATGTTTCCTCAATCTTAAAAGCTTTGAAAAAATATGTTTCAGTAGAAAACAAACTAGACATTGAAATTGAAAAGCCTGGAAAAAGGAATTACTTAATCCGATTCACAATTTTAAAGAAAGATGACGGAACTGAACTTTTAATAGCTTTTACAAACTGGAGTGTACAGAAAAAGGAATTTGAGAAAGAAATTAAAATAGAAAATGATTCCTATACGAGATGGTATTTTCTGAATGGAACCAAAATGACTTACAGAAAAGATATGTCCGACCAAAATGATTACTCAAGTATGAATAAATCTGATTTGGCTAATGCTTATCTCTTCGATGAATTAACGGATAACGATTCCAAGATTAATAAGAC
>CAZRDG010000270.1:0-3623 GCA_964598775.1 uncultured Lacinutrix sp. | reverse complement strand
GGTTTTGGGCTTCTATGGAAAAATTGATTGCAACTTATCAAGATTCAACCGCTGTAAACACGTTTGAATCACTAAAAGAACACAATACTTATGTTGTGCCAACTTTGCATATTGGTAATGTGTTAAGTTATTTGGATGAAGTAAATCATGAAAATGACTCGTATTTAAAATTGATGCCACCTGGAATTATAAAAACTTATGAAGGAAGAATAAGAAGTTCACTAAATTCGTCAGAGCAAGCAAGACAAAACCGAAAAGAATTAAATTCATTTTTTAAGTTATTAGCAAAATCGTTAAGTGATGCGAATGTTAAGTTGTTGGCTGGATCAGATAGTGGTGCATCTAATTCATATACCTATCCAGGGATTTCACTTCATCAAGAGTTGGAAGCTATGGTAGATGCTGGAATTTCAAATTTAGAAGCACTCCAAAATTCTGCCTTTAATGGCTCTCAATTTCTAAAAAAAGATTCAGATTATGGAACAGTTACTGCAGGAAAAATTTCAGATCTAGTAATCTTAAATAGTAATCCTTTAGATGACATTAATAATACAAGAGATATTGAATTTGTAATTAAAGGCAATGATGTGTTTAATCCTGAGATTATTGCAAACGAGATAAATTGTATGGAGTGTATTATCAATAAATAAAAAAGACACTCTTTACAAAGTGTCTTTTTTGAGCCGATGGAGGGACTCGAACCCACGACCTGCTGATTACAAATCAGCTGCTCTAGCCAGCTGAGCTACATCGGCAATTATGGTAGCAAATATAATCTTGAAAATAATATTTGCAAATAAATTAAAACAATTTTTTAAGCATTTGTCTCCATCGAAAATCTCTTATGAATTTGCCTTGTTCTGGAGTTATTAAGTAGTCAGCTTTTTCTTGTCTTGCCTTTAAATAACCTCTTAAATAATCATTAAAGTATTTAAAACTTCGTTTTCTAGAAGCCAATTTAGCAGAGGATAAAACAGTCAAAATAAATCCAAAACGTAATTTGTACCAAGCTTCACCTTGCAAATATTTTGAAGCTTTGTTGTATGACACTCCTGTTGGTTTTAGGTGTTTTACTTTTAAAGTGTCATCCGTTTTAAACGTCCAATTATAATATAGAGCTAAGAGTTCATCAATCGTGTCCCATCCCATTGCAGGTTTTAGTTTTCCTATGTCTAAAAAGCATTGCTTTCTGTATGCTTTTAAGGCGCCTCGAATATGATCTTTACCAGTTAAGTTTTCTAATTGCCATTGACCGTTTTTTTCTATGTAGCAATGACCAGCAATCATGCCTAAACGCTTATCAGATTTGTAATGTAATGCTAAAGTTTCAAGATAATTAGATGGAAAAATTAGATCTGCATCATATTTGCAAATCACGTCATAATTTTCATCTAAGGTTTCATAACCTTTATAAAACGCATTGATTATTTTGCTTCCAGGTAAATGAGCAACAGATGATGTGTTTTCAACTAAAGAAATCCACTCGTGTCTATTTGCAAATTCAGAAACAATACTTGAGGTTTTATCTGTTGAATTATCGTTGACCACAACCACACGCTTTGGTTGCATGCTCTGATTTACAAGAGAATCTAATGTGAGAGCAATAGTGTCTTGTTCGTTATGGGCTGGTATGACAATATAAAAATCCACTATTTAATTCTTTCTGCGTAAACAATGTAATAGCGAGGTGTAAACCATCTTAACATTGGTCTAATTCCAATTTTTTTTGTTGGATTAGTCCATTTTTGCCTATCCATAATTTTCCAACCAGCCTTTTCAAGTAACCAATCAAATTGCCAATCTTCAAACTCGTGATAGTGTCTGTCCCATTTGTCAGTTTTGCTTCTATAAGCTGATGAAAACCATAACTTAAGTGGAACGCTTGCAACCAATCGGTCTGCATTTATGCATTTTAAAACTGCAAAAGGAGAGATTAGATGTTCAAATATTTCAAAAGCGGTGATCACATTAGCATTTGAATTTTCTATCGTTGAAGTGTCTAAGTCTAAGTCTTCGCCTTTCGTGTTTTCAACATCATAACCTTGTTCTTTCATGATTTTGGTGAAAGGATTTTCAATTCCCAAATCCAAAATTTTAGAATCCGTTGAAATATGTTGAAATAGAAACTCTGCTGTGTGTTTATATCGTTTATTAGGAAATGTTTTTTCGTACATGTTTATTTCCCACGACAGTGGAAATCTTGTTATTAATATTTATATACAATCGCGTTAATGTGCATTCCTGCACCAACACTTGCAAATATAATAACATCACCTTTGTTTATTTGATGATTTTCTAGTTTATTCTTTAATATTAAGTCATACAACGTTGGAACTGTAGCCACTGAGCTGTTACCTAGCTTATGAATACTCATTGGCATGATGTCTTCAGGCATCTCAGTTTTGTATAATCTATAGAAGCGTTTTACAATAGCTTCATCCATTTTTTCATTGGCTTGATGAATCAAAATCTTCTTAACATCTTTAATGTCAACGCCACTGATATCTAAACAAGCTTTCATAGCTTGAGGCACATTATTCAATGCAAATTCATAAATTTTTCGACCATGCATTTTTATGTATCGAGTGTCTCTACATAGATCTTGTTTATTAGAATTTCCGAAGTATAAATAATAGGCTTCGTCATAAGTAAACGAAGCAGTTTCATGAGCTAAGATACCACCATCTTCATCTGAAGCTTCAATAATAGTCGCTCCAGCACCATCTGAATAAATCATGGAATCTCTATCATGTTTGTCTACAACCCTCGATAAGGTTTCAGAGCCTATAACCAAGCACTTTTTAGCCATGCCTGATTTGATAAATGCTTGAGCTTGTATTACACCTTCAATCCAACCAGGACAACCGAATAAAATATCATAAGCAACACATTTAGGATTTTTAATACGAAGGCTATGTTTAACTCGTGATGCTAAACAAGGTAAAACATCACTCTGAATAGTATCAGATTTTACATCACCAAAATTATGAGCCATGATGATATAATCTAATTCTTCCGGATCAATATTGGCATCTGCTATAGCACGTTCAGCAGCAAAAGCAGCAAGATCTGATGACGTCAGATGGCTATCAGCATAACGACGTTCAACAATGCCAGTAATATCTTTAAATTTTTCTACAATAACTTCATTTGTATGTTCAATTGTAGAACCATCCACATTTAGGAATTCGTGTTGGTGAAAGTCTGTGTTTTTTTCAACTAACTCAGGAATATAGCTTCCAACACCAGTGATTTTAATATTCATATATAAAAATTGCCTTTAATATTGCTAAAGTAACGAATATACTAGCAAAATATTAAAGGCAAAAAATGTTTTATTGTCTTTTACGATGTTCAAAGCCAAAATTAGGCTTCAATAAAGTCCTCAATTGGAGCACAAGTGCATATTAAATTTCTATCTCCATAGGCATCATCAACACGTCTTACACTTGGCCAAAATTTATTGTTATACACATACTCTAATGGGAATGCTGCCTCAGTTCTAGAATATGGTAAATCCCAAGTGTCTGCAGTTAGCATTGCCATAGTATGAGGTGCATTTTTTAACCTCTAATATGGATTAGAAATGCGATTAGTTTAACATTTATTATTAATAATTAATA
>CAZRDG010000269.1:0-3653 GCA_964598775.1 uncultured Lacinutrix sp. | reverse complement strand
CGTTTGTAATCTTGATTTGCAATATTATTTGCCTTAGCATACACAGACCATTGGTCATTAATTCTGTAACCTAAATGCACATTGGCATCAAAATAACTTTCTAAAGCCATAGTAAAGGTTAAATCAGCTTCCGGATCAAGAGCACCTTCCAAAGAACCTTGGTCAAAGCGTTCGCCAACATAAAACAGATTAGCTCCAGCAAACCAATGCTTATCAATTTGGAAATCCATAAATAATGAAGCCTCAAAATCTGGAAGATTCCATGCTTTTTCTTGATCTTCGGTTGTATAAGTGAAATACTCAGCTTTAATTCCTAAGTTGAAATTTCGGTTCACATCAACATTAATTTCGCCAAAAAGACTAAAGGTATTCACATCGTCATAAACCACTCCAAAAGAATTGCCTTGATTATAACCATTTTCTGGTGAGTAGTTTCTTTGTGTGTTATTTTTAAATAGTGCTTTGTTATTTTCGGCAATATAATTACCTCTAATGTTATAACTCATGTTATTAGATAGCTTCCCTTTTAAACCAACATATGCATTGTATTGTTGGTCAGTCGGCATGATGAACAGCGTTGGTGACACAAACGGATTTTTTGTAGCAAAATCATAATAAGAATTCTGAATTAAATCGCCTTCAATTCCTCCATAAGAAATAAGTATCTCATCAACCAAGCGATACGAAGCTGTCACCTTTGGGAAAATATAAAACTTGTTTTTACTGGCTTCTGTATCTTTCATGTAATAAGCAGAAACTCCAAGATTCACTGTTAAATCATCTTCTATAATCTGGTAACTAGGTATCACTCCTATTTGGAAATTTCCATACTCTATTTTATCTGAATCAAAATAAGATTGCTCAAAAGTGCCTCCTAAATAATCAAATTTAAACGTGGTATTTAAATCACCATCATTTAAAGGAATATCAACATTGGTACTGAACGTGAATCGGTTTTCACCAGAATCAAAATCGTCTGCAAAGCGACGAAAACGCATACGACCATCATTAATAATGCGATCATCAAATTTAATTTCACCACCAAAATCGAACGTAAAATAGGTGTGCTGTGGATCGATATCTGGAGTTGAATCTTCATCAAAACTTTCAGGTAAACCATACCAATTGAAAATTTGATGCCTTGCACCAGCATCAACATTCCATGAAAAATCACGTGATTTCCTAGAGTAGTTTGCATTGAATCTGGTATCTGAAAAATCATCATTTAATAGCACACCATCAATTCCGCCTTGAGATGAATGATGACTCACATAACCTCCAACACTTTCTGTACTATTAATGGCATGATTCAAATACACCTCACCTAAAAAACTTGTATATGATCCAACACCAAACGATGCATAATTATCATACAACTTAACAGGTTCTGCCTTATCAACAGCTGCTGCAGTAGCTTTTGCTGGAGTAAAGGTCGAAGCTACAGGAATTGAAAAAATATTGTACTTAACTTCTTTTCTAGTTGCTGTAACTTCATCATCTAATGAAGGGATTTCTTTTACCTTAAATGCATCCGAAATTTTAGGTGTATATGGTTTAACAACATTAACAACTTCAGTATTTATGGTGTCTTTGGTTCTGTTGTTTTCTTGAGCAAATGCTGAGAAAGTAAACAATACTATAAGTGCAATTGCTAAATGATTTCTTGTAATTATCATATGTTATGATTTGTTTATAGTGCTGTATAAACAGCAATACATTCGTTTTTTGATTTTAGTTTCCGTCTTGATTTTGTACTGATGAATTTGTTTTTGATTCTTCTGATTTGATACGTTTCAGTTCAGCTTTGGCTTCGTCAACGACATCGTTAAATTCAGCAAAATTTTGAATCACACTTTCCAGAATATAGGTTGCTTGATAGGCATCATCTAAGGCATAGAAATTCTTTGCCATAATGATAAGTCCTTTGGCGGCATAATATTTATAACCTGAATAATCTTTTGCCAGTTGTTGAACGACTGTATTGGACGCTTTGTGATTCCCTTCCTTATTTTTAAAATAGGCATTGAAATAAAGGGCTTCAGCAGCCAATTCTCCAGAAGCTATCTTTTCTACTTGAGCGTAAGCCGATTTCGCTTTGCTTTCGTTTCCAGTTTTCATTGCAGAACGTGCAATAATTACATGAGCATCACTCTTTACGTTTTTGTCTACTTTGCTGTTATCTAATACTTTTTCGGCATAAGCCACAGCATTTGTATAATCTTGTGCTTGATAAAAAGCTTTCATTAAGTTAGACTGAGCAAATACAACATTCTGCGGAAACTGAGCTTCATTTTCCAATCGTTGTAGTAAAGGCATCGCATTGGACCACTTGGCATCGTTCAAATAAATTTCTGCCAAACGTGTTAAGGCTTGCTCTGTAAATTCTCCGCTTGGTTTATTGATAACGTATTCATAATGCGGAATGGCATTACTTTTCAAATCATCTTTGTAATACAATTGCGCCAAATAATAATGCGCACTTAAAGCATGAATTCCGTTTTTAAACTCATTTAAATAAGAGTTAAACAATTTAATCGCTCTACTTGAATTACCAGCTAAATACTGTTTTTCGGCAGCTTCATATGTAGTATTATCCAAATCTGCATCAGATACATCTACATAATCTAAGGTTCTTACCCAATCAGCATATTCATCAACTCGTCCTAAATCAATATAAATTAAACGTGCTGTTGACACTGCTTGAACGGCTTCAGGTGTACCTTGAAAATTATTAGCTACATTTTTAAATTTATTTAAAGCCAACTCATTTTTTCCTGCATTGTAATGCACCAACCCTTGACGTAAAATAGATTTTGACACATAAGGACTTGCGCGATATTCTGAGTTAAGCTGATCGTACATGCTCATGGCTTTGTCAACTTCATTTAACTTTACATAGGAATTGCCTAATTCATAAAGCGCATCATCGCGTAAAGTTGATTTTTTATAGGTATTTATAAATGTGTTTAACTGCTCTATTTTTTGAGAACCTTCATTTATATATCCATAACTTATTGCTTTTTGGAAGAAGGCATAATCCGTTTCAATTTCATTCATTTTTATGGCTCTTTCATAAGCATCTATGGCTTTTCGGTAATCGCTAGACACGAAATGACCATCACCTAATCGTAAAAATGCATCGTTAAGTCTTACTTTATCATCAGAGGTTTTTGAGATGTATTTTTGAAAATACTCAGTCGCTTTACTATAGTTTTTTTGCTTGAAGTAAGTGTATCCTAAGTTATAATCAATGTTTGCAATTTCTTTTGTTGAGGACGATTTACCAAATCCTTGAAACTGTTTAAAACCTACAAGCGCATCGTCATAATTGGTTAGGTTATAATCGGTTTCAGCTTTCCAGAAGGTAGCTCTTGCTGTATAATTTTCGTCTCTTGGTTCTTTTAAGGACTTATCAAAATACGATTCGGCTTCCAAATATTTCGATTCATTATATAATTCAATGCCTCTATAAAACGCTACTTTTTGATAAGCCACTTTGTTATCAAAACTGTTTTTCCCTTCTAATAAATTAAGGGCTTCTTTGTAATTTTTGGAAGTGATATAAGAATCAATTAGTAACGATTCTATCTCTTCCTTATAGCTCGTATCAGGATATTTGTTGAGATAAGCTGCCAATACTTGTGGTACTGATT
>CAZRDG010000268.1:0-3688 GCA_964598775.1 uncultured Lacinutrix sp. | reverse complement strand
TTTCAAGAATTTCTAATAAATATGGAAACTTAAAAGCCTTAAAAATAACATTAATGACTTGGGGATTAGTTTGTTTCATTGCCTTTATGTTAGATAAAAACCTTGCTAATGTCGACTTGTATTTCTATGTCCTTGGTGCCGTACTTGGATTGGTATTGGGAGCTACTCAGTCTTTAGCCAGATCAACATATTCAAAATTATTACCAGAAACAGAAGACCATGCAACGTATTTTAGTTTTTATGATGTTACTGAAAAAATTGCCATAGTTTTAGGAATGTTTGTATTTGGATTATTAATTTCAATTACAAAATCAATGCAATGGTCAGTATTGTTTTTAGCGATTTTCTTCTTAATCGCATTGATTGTTTTATTCACTATCAAAGGTAACGAATATGTAAAATGAGCCAAACCAATTGAGTTCATTTCCTCTGCATGTTAATTGGATTATTACATCTGATCGATTTAAAAACAACAAACATTGGCAGATGAAATAAAAAAAACGCCTTCGTTTATAGAAAGCGTTTTTATAGAAATTATATTTTACTATTAATTACTGATTTTTCCGGAACCTGAAACCTTAGTGTCTTCTTTACTTGGATTCCCTTTGTATTCTATATCACCAGATCCAGAGACTCGGGCTTTTAAACTTTGATTGCTAACGACCTCAATGTCACCAGAACCTGCAATTGAAGCTTCTGTATGATTAGCCTGTAATCCAAAAGCATGGATATCACCAGATCCTGCTAATCTCAAGGATAAATCATTCGTGTTACCTTTTAATGTAATATCACCAGATCCAGCTAAACTTCCTTCCACTGAAGTAGCTTCAATATTCAGAGTCATATCGCCTGAACCAGCTAAGGAAACATTAAAATTTGAAGCCGTAATTTTATCTTCACTCCATAAGTCGCCAGAGCCAGCTAAAGAAACACTACTTATATCTTTGAAAGGAATTGTGACCTTGATAGTTTTGTTCCAGCTTGGACTTAAATTCACTCCTTTTTCTACTTTAATTATCAAGTCGTTTCCTTTAATTTCTGTAATAATATATTCTATTAAATTAGATTCGCCTTCTAATTTTATTTTCCCTTCCGTTCCTGCTACTAAAATGTAGTCCATAGAACCTGCGCATTTAACACCATCATAGTCTCCAGTGTTTCTAGTTTCGGTAGTCATGTTTCCGTTGCCTTTAACTTTTTTGCCTCCCCACCACTGTGCGTGAGAGACAGTGGCAAACATTAAGGCTACTATTAATAAAATTGATTTGTTCATAATTGTTGATTTTTTGATTAATTTTTTAAGTTCTTTTTAAATGTTATGCTTCCGTAATCGGAGTTAATTTTTATTCTGTTTCCAGAATTTGAATTTCCATAATATCCAGTGTAGTATTTGCTACTAGATTTTTCTATTCGTTTTGAAAATTCAAAGCCATCAGAATCTCGAAGTGAGCCATAGCTTAAATCAAATTCAAAATTAAAATTGTAACCTTCAGAATACCCAATGGTTATTTTCATGTAATCTGAATTGATATCAATACTACCAGCATTGGCCGTCATGTTATCTATTTTTAATGAGCCATAATCTGCTGTTACAGAGACGTTTTTATAGATATCTCCTAAACGAAGTGTTAAATAGTCACCATCACCTTTTACATTATTCGCTTTGCCTACAGTTAACGAGCCATAATCACAATTATAAGTGACGTCTTCTGCAATTTCAATTTCAGATTTAGTATAATCGGCATCTATGTCTAAATCATTGGTTTTTGCGACTGTATAGCTACTGTAATCGGCATCAATTTTACCACTTTTTATGTATTCAAAATAAGAGTTTTTGGTGTAGTCAAATGAGATTTCGTTGTTATCTGCCATTAATTCTTTTGTTGTGATTTTCCCATAGTCACAATCAATTATTGCGCGACCATTAAGTTTATCAAGATTGATACTGCCGTAGTCATTACTTAAATCAACGTTGTTACTCATCGGCATTTTAATGACATAATTAATTTTCATGTTTACATTGTTGTTTCCCCAATTCCACCAAGATTTATTATTGTTGAATTTAGTTTTTGCAGAAACACTATTCGGTGAGTTGTCAAAAAGCACATCAATTCCTTCAAGTTTTTTAATGACTTTGTCTTCGTCGTTGCCATTTGTTGTTATTGTAACATCTATTACAACGCGATTTTCATTCCAAGTCACAATATCAATGTCTCCATAGCTATTGTCAATATTTACAGTTGCTGTTGAACTCACCTCATATTCTTTATGAAGTTTTTTCTCTTTAGTATATTTCCCAGACCATTTACCATTGTTTGCAAAAACAAAGGCAGGAACCAGTAAAAGCATGCATAAGGTTTTATAAAGTAGTGCTGTTTTCATAAGTTTCGTTTTTTGTTGATTTTAATTCTTCTATTTGATTTAATACGTTATTTAAAATGTCTATTCTGTCTTGAAAGTTTGATATCATTGCGTTTATTACACGCTTGTCATTACCACTTGAAGTTAAATCTTGTTTAAGTTTAATATAATTTTGCTCTAAAAGTTCTATTTGAAATAAGGCGTCAACCACCAAATCTTGAAATTCAGGTGTTAATTCACCATTTAGTTTCTCCAATTCTGCTGAAATAGTATTGGTAAAGAAGTTTTGAGTTTCAGCCATTTCAGGAGAAATACTTGCTAGATCATGTGGCTCATTTGATTTATTTATACTAATAAATACAGTGACCAGCAACACAACTGAAGCAGCAATACTTAAAAAAGGTTTCCAGAAATTAGATTTTGGCTGTGTTAACGTGATTACCGCTCTATTCTGATTATTAAGTTTAGTTAAAAACCGGTTTTCATGTCCAGCATTTGGTTCTTCAACATCAAAATCTGATCGAAGATTCTCAAAAATGGTATTTAAATTATTTTTACTCATAGTTTAATCTTTTTAGTTTACTGCTCTTTTTTGCAGTTTTTGTCTTAAACTTTCTTTAGCTCTTGATATCGTTGTTCTACAATTTGCATAAGTAATATTCATAATTTCACTAATTTCATCATAGTCATATCCTTCAATGAGATGTAATGTCAGCGCAACTCGATAACTATCTTTGAGTGTTTTCATGGTTTCCATTATTTGCTGCGCTTTCAAATTGGTAAACTCATAATCACTTGCAATACCATCTTCGTCATCATCTTCTTCAACTTTAAACAGAACCTCATCTAGAGCAATTTCGTTGTATTTATTACTCTTATTAAAATGATAGATACTATTATTAATTACAATTCGTTTCAGCCAAGAACCAAATGTTATAGACTCTTTTAGGCTGTCAAGCTTTGTAAATGCTGTTAAAAACGAATCTTGCATAATATCTTCGGCCTCAAAACTGTCCTTAACAATTCTTACTGCTGTGTTATACATGGCCTTATAATATCTATTATAAACCTCCAATTGCGCATTTTGGTTGCCAGATTTACACTGCTGTACAAGTTGTTCTATATTTAGGTTGGTTGGTGTCAGAAAACAAATTGTTTATTAGAATGATGAAGATTAAGTTTCATTGTTACACTTTTTGAAAAAATATTTATGATTTTATTTTAAAATACAATCTTTACATTGGCATAACAATTGAACTTACAGTGATGAATTAAAAGACTTATTACTTGTAACTCTTTGAAATAGAGTGATAATACAAGTAATTGG
>CAZRDG010000267.1:0-3696 GCA_964598775.1 uncultured Lacinutrix sp. | reverse complement strand
TAAAGCCATTTCACATATTAAAGATATTATTGAAAAGGTTGCAAGTACTGATGCACGCGTTTTAATTACTGGCCCAAATGGAACAGGGAAAGAGCTTGTAGCACATTGGTTGCATCAAAAAAGTGATCGCGCAAAATCACCTTTAATTGAAGTAAACTGTGCTGCAATACCGTCAGAATTGATAGAAAGTGAATTATTTGGTCATGTCAAAGGAGCCTTTACGAGTGCTAATAAAGATAGAGCAGGAAAATTTGAAGCTGCTAATGGTGGTACCATTTTTCTTGATGAAATCGGTGATATGAGTTTGTCTGCTCAAGCCAAAGTACTTCGTGCTTTACAAGAAAGTAGAATTCAACGTGTTGGTAGTGATAAAGATATTAAAGTGGATGTGCGTGTTGTTGCAGCCACCAACAAAAATTTAAAAAAGGAAATAGAAAAAGGTCAATTTAGAGAGGATTTATATCACAGGCTGGCAGTTATTTTAATTGAAGTGCCTTCCTTAAATGATAGACGAGAAGATATACCTTTATTAATTGAATACTTTTCAGAAAAAATTGCAAATGAGCAAGGAACTGTTAAAAAAACATTTTCAAAAAATGCTATAAAACTATTGCAAGCTTACGATTGGACAGGAAATATTAGAGAACTTAGAAATGTGGTTGAACGTTTAATTATTCTTGGTGAACCTGAAATTAGCGAAAATGATGTAAAGCTTTTTGCGAGTAAAAAAATATAGAAAAATGAAGTCTATAAACATTGAAGAATTTAAAATATCAGGTTCCTTTAACATAAAAGAAAGTGCCACAACTTATGACATTCAGGCTGATGATAATGAGGTAAAAATGGAATTAAGACGAGTTAGAAAAAAACTGGGAAAACTTCAAGATACTTTATATGCACATGGTAAATATGCTGTTTTAATATGTATTCAAGGAATGGATACGGCTGGAAAAGACAGCTTAATTAGAGAAGTTTTTAAAGATTTTAATTCAAGAGGTGTTGAGGTTCATAGCTTTAAAGTACCTACACCAAAAGAATTGGCGCACGATTATATTTGGAGACATTATATTGTACTTCCTGAACGTGGCAAGTTTGGAGTATTTAACAGAACACATTATGAAAATGTACTTGTTACAAGAGTACATCCTGGTTATATTTTAGGTGAAGATATACCAACGGTAAACTCGGTTAATGATATTAATGATGCCTTTTGGGATAAACGTTTTGAACAAATCAATAATTTTGAGAAGCATATTGCAGAAAATGGCACTATCATTTTTAAATTCTTTTTAAATCTTTCAAAAGAAGAACAAAAAAACAGGTTGTTAAGACGATTAGATAAACAAGAAAAAAACTGGAAATTTTCTCCAGGTGATTTGAAAGAACGCAAACTTTGGGATGATTATCAAATGTGTTATGACGATGCATTAAACAGAACTTCAAAACCACATGCACCTTGGTATTCTATTCCTGCTGATAATAAACCAACGGCACGATACCTAGTTGCTAAAATACTCTATGATACTTTAAAAACGTATTCTGATATCAAGGAACCTGAATTGGATGATGAAGTTAAAGCAAACATCTCATTATATAAGCAGCAACTAAATAATGAATAAGGTTAAACCTTTTTTTGAAACATTAGTCTAAATGTAGAACTAGACGTTTCTAAAGGGTTAGGCGTTTGTTCATGTATAATTAAAAAATCCAGCATTAACACTTAGTTAAAATAAGATGTCTTGCTGGATTTTTGTTTTATATTTAACCAATATAAATTTTACATAACCAATCATGAAGCGATCTCTTTTCTTACTAGGACTTTTTTTTACTTGTCAATTATTTTCTCAAACTGATTCAGAAGTTATTAAAAATATTTACGATGCATCATTAAGTAATGGACAAAGTTATCAGTGGCTCGATCATTTGTCAAATCAAATTGGTAGTCGCTTATCAGGTTCGTTAGGTGCTGAAAAAGCAGTTCAATATACTAAAGAAGAGTTAGAAAAATTAGGATTGGATAAAGTATGGTTACAACCAGTTATGGTGCCAAAATGGGTAAGAGGTAATCCCGAATTTGCTTATATTGAAACTGCTCCTGGCAAAACAATTTCTGTAAATATATGTGCACTTGGTGGTTCAGTAGCTACGCCACTTCAAGGTATTAAAGCCAACGTTGTTGAAGTGCATAGCTTAGAAGAACTAGAAACGCTTGGTCGAGAAAAGATAGAAGGTAAAATAGTATTCTTTAATCGTCCAATGGATGAAACTCAAATAAATACATTTAATGCTTACGGAGGTTGTGTAGATCAACGTGGCTCTGGAGCAAAAGAGGCTACCAAATTTGGAGCTGTAGGTGTAATTGTGAGGTCTATGAATTTACGTCTAGACGATTTTCCTCATACAGGTGGAACTAACTATGGAGATACACCAATTAACAAGCGTATTCCTGCAGCTGCAATAAGTACTAATCATGCTGAGTTGTTGAGCAGCTTATTGAAAATAGATGAAAATGTTAGTTTTTATTTCAAGCAAAACTGTCAGCAAATGGCAGATGTGCAGTCATACAATGTGATTGGAGAAATAACTGGAAGTGAATTTCCAAAAGAAATTATTGTGGTTGGAGGTCATTTAGATTCTTGGGATTTAGGTGATGGTTCACATGACGATGGAGCAGGTTGTACACAATCTATGGATGTCTTGAGGTTGTTAAAAGAAACAGGTATTAGACCTAAAAGAACTGTTCGAGTTGTGCTATTTATGAATGAAGAAAACGGTATGCGAGGCGGAAATGAATATGCGAAAGTGGCAAAGCAAAAAGGAGAAAACCATTTGTTTGCTCTAGAAAGTGATTCTGGAGGATTTACGCCTAGAGGTTTTTCTTTTGACTGCGATGATGAAAGTTTTAACCAAGTGTTAAATTGGAAGCCATTGTTTGAACCTTATTTAGTTCATTATTTTGTAAAGGGAGGAAGTGGTGCAGATATTGGACCTTTAAAAGATGGTAAGGTTGTTTTAGCTGGATTGCGACCAGATACGCAACGATATTTTGATTATCACCACGCAGCTAATGATACTTTTGATGCGATTAATAAACGCGAGCTTGAACTTGGAGCTGCAACAATGACCTCATTGGTTTACTTAGTTGATAAGTATGGTTTTAATAGCATTAATACGACAACTCAAATAAGGTTCTTTGCATCCCGGAGGTCATTTAGAACACTATTTGTTACTCCATATGTAATTCCGATTCAAAATTTAGAATCTTTGTGTAAGTTTGGTTTAAAAGTTATTAATTGGATTAATGAGAATCCAGAATATATTGAGAAGATTTTCTTTAGATACCATGATTTGGATAAGGCTGTTGATATTTATATTTGGTAATGTTTATTTTTAGGAACTCTGCAACCTGAACAAGTGTGATTTAAGGGACTTGACAGTAAATGTAGGGTTTTAGTGTTTGGAAATTATCTGATCATGGTTAAGAAATTGTCTGTGAGAAGTCAGTCTAGAATTCAACCTCAATGGATATGAAGTTTGTTTATTTGGAGAATTTACTCCTGGTTTTTATAGTCCTTCCCTAAAGGATATGAAAAATCATCTTTTTAATAAGAATCTAATGAAATTTGATATGATGCTTTTTTAGATTAAGTCAGAGAATTTAATAATTCATCAGAATATTTTTACAGAATTTTGGTT
>CAZRDG010000266.1:0-3724 GCA_964598775.1 uncultured Lacinutrix sp. | reverse complement strand
GAAGTTCCAAATAACATGACACCTGCTTCGGTAGGCATGCTAGATAAATTTAGATATCATGGTGATTTGATTACTGGCACTATTTTAAATTTAGCCGTAAAAGGCTATTTGAAAATAGAAGAAGACACGCAAGACTATGTTTTCGGATTGTTTAAAAGCAAAAAATTTATTCTTCATAAAACTAAGGGCGATTCTAGGATGCTTAATGATGAAGAACGTGTACTGTTCTCAAAATTATTTCAAGGCTCAGATACCTTAATTCTGGACGGCAAATACGATTCCACGATCCTAACTGCCGTGACTGCTTTTAAAACCTCATTGAGAAAACAGCATCATGGTTTAATTTATCAAGGCTTTAACTTTAAATTTTGGATTGCACCTATTTTAACCATTATTGCGTACGTATTTCTTTTTGTCTTTTTGACGGCACAATACTTCCAAGGTGAAAATGATGGTGTCATATTCGCCATATTCTTAGTTGTAAATATTGCATTCTTTTTGATTTATCAATATTTAATTAGAAAACCAGCTAAGGAAAAACTTAAGATAAAATCGTTGATTGATGGTTTTAAAATGTACATGAGTGCAGCTGAAGAAAAGCAAATCGCATATTTTAACCCTCCAGAATTAACACCTGAAATCTTTGAAAAATTGTTGCCTTATGCTGTGGTGTTGGGCGCTGAAGATGTTTGGGGAGAAAAATTCCAGAATCTTATAGACAAATCGCTCATCGATCAAACCTATCAACCAACTTGGTATACAGGAGGACGTATTGGCAATTTCTCAACCTTTAACCATACCTTAAATTCATCACTATCTAATTCCTTAAGTAAATCTGCAACACCACCATCAAGCAGTGGAAGTGGTTCTGGTGGAGGCGGATTCTCTGGTGGTGGAGGTGGCGGCGGAGGTGGTGGTGGCTGGTAGTCACACCTTAACTATCTATAATTTGATTTTTACCTACCAAATGCAATTAAAAAACCGCCTATGCAAACTAGCAAGGCGGCGATAAACTTTTATACATTATTTAAAATTATAAGGTTAGTCAGTAACGTTGTAATTAATTAATGCTGAACATTCTGTTGTGCCTATCATTCTATAATAAAAAACAGCTCTATCGTTTCCTTCAATATCAATAGAATAGCTGTTATCGCAATAAAACGTAATATAGCGTCTTTGAGTAAGCTGTTCATTGATGCTTTCGTCTTGAATATAATCAAAGTAATAACGTCCATCTTCTAGCACTCCCCAAACTCCATTGGCAACAGCCACATCTGCATAACGATCTAGAAAAGTACCATCCTCTTTAAATTCTAAAATTATTTGAGAATCTTCTCTGGTGTTCTGAAACCATTGGTCTACTGTTGTCCATTCAGTTCCTGTCCATTCATCAATCATTTCAACTAGGCTTTCATCACGATACAATTCCCATTCTCCAATTACTTTGGCTTCTGCTTCTGGTGTTACATTTAATTCATCTTTTTCACAGCTTAAAAAAGTTAAGGTCAATACTGCTAATAGAAATAATTTTTTCATAATAATTTTTTTAATGTTTAGTGTTTAGTGTTTTACATAAAACAACTAAGACGTTAAATCTCCTTAAAAAAAATGCTTTTTTTAAAACTTAATATTTTTCTTATAATAAAGCTATGAATGTATCTGAAGAATCTATGAACAACCTTAATCAAGTTGCAGTAATTAGTGTGTTTTACAACTAGCAAATTCCTAAAATCTATTATATTTCCTCTTTTAATTCTGGAGAACTAAACCCTTTAATAATTAACCAAAGAGGTAATGCCAATTGAATTAATCCCATTGGAAGCATCATATTCATGCTTATGCTATTTCCAAAAATTGAAAACAACACTTCAACAAACATTAATAATACTGCAAAGATTCCAAAAATAGAGATTAATCTAGGTACTATCTTAGAAACATAAAAACCATAATACAATACAAACACAGGAAAGCAAGACATTAGCAAGTACATATAATGTGTCCAGTGATGTTTTTCATATACGAGATTACCTATTACTGACATTGCACTAGAATCACCATTAGCTACTAAATCGTTGCTTAATTCCAACATAGTGACTACACTCACATTATCAAGCATGATTGCTATAAAATTTAGTATGCAGAATACTAGATATAAAAACGCCACATAAATACTATGTCTTTTAAAAATTGGCAACAGCAGTGTGGCGATACTTATAGATGCCAACCCACTTAAAATACTGAGTAATACAGAGCCAATAATTTTGTTGGAATGGTTGGACGTAGACGTTAGAAAATCATCTGAAAACAGCACAGGACCTTGCAATACTTGAAATATCACAACACCTGAAATAAAAACGAACAGGAATAATACGCCAGAAATACGTCCAGCTTTTTTGTTAGAATACATAGTTGATTGTTTTTTGATTGATTATGTATATGTAGCTTTATGGCATAGAAAGTTACAAAATCTCCATTGGTATTGCTTTCTAATACAACAATTTCTACATTTTTTGTATCTTAAAGCTATGAATATACCTCAAGAAGCTTTAGATATCCTTATTTATATTTCTGCAATTGTTGTAGTGTGGGCAATTGTCATTTATATAACAAGAAAAAGCAGGAATTTTAGAAGCAGCAGAAACAAAAAAGCAAGAAAACAATTTTAATTTAATTTCCTTCAAGTTGGCGTTGGTAGTCTTCGGCATCATAGGTTCCAATAGATGTTTGTACAAGACCTTGCTCATTCATGGTCCATTCTTCAAAGCCGCTAAAATCTACTTTATTTCCTGTGCCTCCAGGTCCAGTATTAGTGCCTTTAAAGGTCCAATAATAGCGATAGTTACCATTGTTTACCGTTAAGCTATCCATGGTTAACACCATATCTGGAAAAGCCTCCATGTACGATTGAGCGGTTTCGGCCAGTTGTTGTCTGCCAATGGCAGGCGTTCCGTTGTTAACGGTTAACGAGCCATCTTCGGCATAAAAGGACGCCATTTTAGATGGTTCCTTGCTATTCCACGCCTCTGTATAGTTTTTGCCAAACGCTAGCATTTTATCGTAGTCTGATGGTTCTGAGTTACATCCTGTTGTCATAGATAAGATGAGTATACATAAAGTTAAATTTAATGATTTTGTTTTCATGGTATGATGTTCAGTTGGTTATACTTACTATATAAACCAAATATAAGTTTTTATCAGCTTTCTAAAATTAAGCAATTCATTTAAATTTAGCATGTAACATGGTTTTTACAACCTAAATTTCATTTCCCATTAATCGTTTTAATTGAATTACCTTTAACTTCATTCTAAAATGTGTTCAATCAATACTAATCAATGATACTTTACGTAAAATACATGGTGAGTTTAAGGTGTAAGCTAATGGTAAAGCAAGAGTTAGAAAAGCTAGGCTTGCAGCATATAAGTATTCAACTCGGTTTGATTGAAATAAAAGAAGATATTTCTGAATCTCAAAAGCAAGAGCTCAAATTAAATTTAGCCATGTCTGGTTTAGAATTAATGGATGATAAAAAAAGCATTCTTATTGATAAAATAAAAAACGTTATTGTAGAAATGATTCATTATTCTGATGAAGTTCCAAAAGTTAATTATTCAGATTATATCGCAGAAAAATTAAATTATGATTACACCTATTTATCAAATCTATTTTCAGAAGTCAAAGGCATAACCATTCAGCATTTTATTATAAAGCATAAAATAGAAAGAG
>CAZRDG010000265.1:0-3736 GCA_964598775.1 uncultured Lacinutrix sp. | reverse complement strand
CTGAATGATTTTCTCACTCGAACTCTGAATTTAATCAGACTCGGATTCTCACTCTTACGGAATCAATTATTGCGGAATAGCTCACTCGAACTCTTAATTTTAAAAAAACGGATTCTCACTGTTGCGAAATTTTCAACAAGTTTGCGGATTGATCACTCAAACGCAAAAAGCTGCAAAGCGTTTAGAAAAATAAACACTTTTTGCAATTCAACTGTAAAAGCAAAACTAGCGTTTAGCTTTTCGCTTTTTTATTGTTCCAATCTTTATCGCCAATCAAATTGTGTTTACTCTAATGTGTCGCAGCATTATATAACAACGTGTATAATTAATGCTAACCTCCTATTTCAATTTAAAATTTATATCTTTAACTCTATGATTGCTACGACGGAAAATCCTGCGGATTCTCAGTCGCACTAATCATACACAAACACGTTAAACGAAACTCTAAAAACTACAGCTTGTAATTTCAGTAACACGTAACGTATTCACCATTCCTTTATCTTGAATTGGCATAGCTGCCAAACTAATAAGCATATCTCCAACTTCTAAATAGCCTTTTTTACAAGCGATAGCATTTACATCTTCAATGGTTTCATCTGTACTTACAAACCTATCATAATAAAATGCCTTTACTCCCCAAAGTAAACTAAGCTGCGTTAATATGCGCTTATTGGATGTAAATACTAAAATATGTGCCGATGGTCTCCAAGCAGAAATTTGAAATGCCGTGTAACCACTATTGGTTAAGGTTGAAATTGCCTTTGCATTTATTTCATTAGCCATGTTAGCTGCATGATAACATATAGCCTTTGTGATGTAACGATTG
Organism: uncultured Lacinutrix sp.; assembly: GCA_964598775.1. GTDB lineage: Bacteria > Bacteroidota > Bacteroidia > Flavobacteriales > Flavobacteriaceae > CAJQLB01. The sequence continues at coordinate 2,910 of CAZRDG010000265.1, read as the reverse complement.
GTGCGTACATGTGGAGGCGATTGTGGTACTTTAATAAGTGGAGAATCTTCAACAGTCTCTAAAATACGACTCATTTTTTCAATAACTTGAACAGGATAATTTCCAACAGAGGTTTCGCCAGATAACATTACAGCATCTGCTCCATCCATAACAGAGTTGGCCACATCATTAACCTCAGCACGTGTTGGTGTTAGGCTTGTGATCATTGATTCCATCATTTGTGTGGCAATAATTACAGGTATTCTGGCTTTTTTTGCTCGTAGTACTAATTGCTTCTGAATCAATGGTACTTCTTGAGCAGGAATCTCGACACCTAAATCACCACGAGCCACCATTAAACCATCACAATACGCTACAATTTTATCAATATTTTCAACAGCTTCAGGTTTTTCTATTTTAGCTATAATTGGAATTTTATGGTCACTATGCTCCTTGATGATATCTTGAAGCTGAATTAAGTCTTCGGCATGCCTTACAAAAGATAAAGCTAACCAATCTACTTTTTCTCCAATTGCAAAAATGGCATCTTCAATATCTTTATCTGTAAGTGCTGGTTGCGATATACTAGTATTAGGTAAATTAACTCCTTTTTTAGATTTTAAAGGTCCTCCTTGAATAACACGAGCCTTTACCTCACTTTTTTGGTCAGATGAAACCACCTCAAAAATTAATTTTCCATCATCAAGTAAAATGCGTTCTCCAGGTTTTGCGTCTTGAGGGAAATTATCGTAAGTCATATAGACACGCTTTTTGGTGCCCATAAATTTTTTCCCTGTAGCAAAAATAATTTCATCCCCTTTATTAACCACAACCTCTTCTTTCATGGTTCCTACTCTTAATTTAGGACCTTGTAAATCGGCTAGAATTGCAGCATTGAATCCATACTCTTCATTGAGCTCACGTATCATTTTTATCCTTTCACTTACATCTTTATAGTCTGCATGAGAAAAGTTAACTCTAAATACATTTACACCAGCATCCAGCATACCTTTAAGCACTTCTTTGGTGCTTGTTGCTGGTCCTAATGTGGCTACAATTTTGGTCTTTTTTCTATGTATTGGCATTAATTAAATATTAAATTGTTTTTAGATTTTAAAGTGCTCACATCAATATCATAAACAGTCACTATTTGTGGTATTTTCTGAATGATACTAATGATGTTCTTTAAATTCATATAATGGTCATCATTTTCTATTTTAAGAAAATAATTTACGTTTTTATATTCAGGAATTAAATTATAGGTTTTTATAACTTTTGAGGTTGCGTCAAACAACGAACCGGAACTAACTAAGCTATCTTCTTCTCGTTTAAAAATATTTCCAATTAAATTCCACATGGATTGTCTTTTATTATCTTCCCACTCGTAAACGGAATACGATGCTGTAGTATATTGGAAATCCAAATCATAAGCACAACGTTTTAAATTAATGTTTAAAAATTGATTTAAAAGAAAGGCTATCCTGTAATCCTCAAGATTACAATGAATGGCCAAAAGTGAATACGCTTCATCTTCAAAATCATCAACAAGTAACTTATGCAGTGCCATAATTATTCCTTAGTGAATTGTAAATATAGTACATTGCCTTTATTTAATGCTATCTGTTTTCGCATTCTTAACAGTAATTTATTACGAAAACGTTGTAGTTTAATCCTACTTTACTAAAAAATTAAAATGCTCTTGAAATTTTACTTTGGAATACAAAAAAAGCGCGCTTGGATGCTTTTTCTTCTGCTTTCTTTTTAGATGTTGCTCTAGCTTTGGCTACAATTTTATTATTGACTGATAGTTTAACCGAAAAATGCCTTAATTCGTCATTTCCAGTATCTTCATATACATGATAATCAAAAGTCTTTTTTTCTTTTTGGCACCACTCAATCAAAAGGCTTTTATAGCTTATGACTTTACCTTCAAGTTGCTCAATATCAACATGAGGAATGATAATTCTGTCATAAATAAATTTTTCGCAATAACTGTAGCCTTTATCCAAGTAAATTGCTCCAACTAAAGCTTCAAATAGATTACCATGAATATTGTTTCCAAAATTATCTACTGGAATTTTACTCTCAACTAAATCAATTAGATTTAGTTCCTTACCAAGTTCATTTAAATGTTCGCGACTCACTATTTTAGAGCGCATTTTGGTAAGATAGCCTTCGTCACCTTCTGGTACTTCATTAAACAAATGTGAGGCTATAACTGCACTCAACATAGCATCACCAACAAACTCTAAACGCTCATAATTAATCGGAGTTCCATCTTTATCGCGAATATTCATAGAACGATGCGTGAATGCCTTCTCATAGTAACTCATGTTACTAGGCTTGTAACCAACGATATTTTTAATTTGAATAAAAAAATTCCCGTTTCTTTTAGAACGGGAATTAAGTATGTTGCGAATGAAGTTCATTCAGTATTAATCTAATTTTTTGAATAGCACACAAGCGTTGTGTCCACCAAATCCAAAGGTGTTACTCATTGCCATTTTAATATCTCTTTTTTGTGCCTTATTCAATGTTAAATTCAATTCAGGATCTATATTTTCGTCAACCGTTGTGTGATTAATGGTTGGAGGTACTATACCATGTTCCATTGCAAGAATGGAAGCTATAGACTCAATAGCTCCAGCTGCACCTAACAAGTGACCTGTCATAGATTTTGTTGAATTAATATTTATGTTTTTGGCATGAGCTCCAAAAACTTCAGTAATTGCTTTTAACTCTGCCACATCTCCTAATGGTGTAGATGTACCATGTGTATTGATATGATCTACTTCTTCTGGTGATGCACCAGCATTTTCCAAACAATTTTTCATTACAGCAATTACACCAATTCCGTCCGGATGAGGTGCTGTCATGTGATGAGCATCAGACGACATTCCGCCTCCTAATACTTCAGCATAAATTTTTGCG
>CAZRDG010000264.1:0-3744 GCA_964598775.1 uncultured Lacinutrix sp. | reverse complement strand
GATTTGAGCGTTCAAAAATCCAGTTTAACTGTGCATACCAATTGGCTGCAAAACGTTCATCAGTTTCTTTTTTATCATTGAATTCTGCTTTTAAAACAGCGTCATTTTCAAGAAGTTGCTTAGCAGTGTCTTCAAATACATAAGGCGAAAATCCTTCTTTTTGCTGCAAAATAGTGTCAAAGAAATTCCAACTGAAAAAAGAATCAGGAGCTTGAGGCTCAAGTGTTTCAATTAAATAGCGAATACCACTTTGATTGGTAGATGCCAAATAATCACCTTTTTTAAAAGTCATGGTTTTTGTTTCGGAAGATAGATTTGTACTGTAATGAGGATAATGACCTTCATAAGCGCTATTTCTGGTTTTGTAATCTACGATTCTGTAAGATTCTACAGTTAATGTTGTATCTGTTTTAAATCGCGTCATTTCTATATGATTGAGCTTTAATAAATCAATCACATTATGCCAACCTTGAGGTATTATATAAGCTTTAGGAATAGTAACAGATTGTGTTTCTTTAAAATAGTTTTGATACTTCACATCTTTGGTAAAAGATTTTGTACGATCATACTTTAAACGCATGGCTCCTGTAACTTCACTTGTAATAAATTCACCTTCAAATCCCTTAAAATTTAATGTTGAACTTTGTGTGGTGTCAACAGTCCAAGAAATTGGATATTCACCTTTTTCCTTGTAGACTTTCCAAGCATCTTTTCTTAAGTCGGCAATGACCTCGTTTTGTTCTTCAGTAATCTCAATCATGCTTTTCATGAGTTCATAAGTGCCTTCTACTCTAGGTTTGTAAGGTTTAAGCATATGAGTTTCGACCATCATGCCTAACGTATTAAACAAGGTTGTATAGCCAGTTGAATATCTTGGAGAATCCATAAACTGACTGAATCCTTTTTCAGGCGTGCTATTAAAGACATTGACATAAGGTGTTATGTCCCAATTTTTATCAGATAATTTGCGTTCAAGTTCTGGATGTAACGTGTTGTGAAGGTAGTTACCTAATTCTCCACCAAGTTTATTATGTTGTGTGAATAAATGGGTTAAAGTGTACTGATAATCGGCGCCATTACTTACATGGTTGTCAATAAAAACATCTGGTTGCACCAAATGATAGATTTCGGCAAAGGCTTTGGCATTTTTAGTATCACTTTTTATAAAATCTCTGTTTAAGTCATAGTTTCTTGCGTTTCCTCTAAAACCGTATTCTTCAGGACCATTTTGGTTAGCACGTGTCCCTGTGTTTCTATTTAAACTTCCACCAATATTGTAAACAGGAATGGCAACTAAGACTGTTTTTTTTGGCATTTCAATCTTTCCTTGAACAATATCTCTATACATCATCATGGTGGCATCAATACCATCGGATTCTCCAGGATGAATACCATTGTTTATCAATAAAACACGTTTGGTTTTTCTAATTTCTTCAAAATCGAAAACAGCATCAGGATTTAATATAATAAGGTGTAATGGATGACCAGAATCCGTTTCACCAATGGCTTGCATGCTTACTTCAGGATAAGCTTTTGCTAATTGTTCGTAATACGAAATCACTTCAGGGTATTCAGGTGTTTGAGTTCCATTAGAATTTTCAAATTTGGTTGTAAAATCAAAATCAGATGTAGAGGTTTCAGATTTGCATGAAACGACTAAAATAAAAAGTACTAAAATTTTTTTCATTGGATGGTTTTAATGATTCAAACTTAATCAAATAATAGCAATAATATACTTGTGAGTCATCAATTTAACTGTATTTTTGCAGCTTGTTAAAAGCAGACCATCATGACTGAATTCATCAGAAAAAGAACAGCAAACGCAAAGAATGATATTTTAAGTGGACTGACCGTAGCCTTGGCTTTGGTTCCAGAAGCTGTTGCTTTTGCTTTCGTAGCAGGTGTTGATCCTTTGGTTGGATTGTATGCAGCCTTTATGATTGGTTTGATCACCTCTGTTTTTGGAGGACGACCAGGAATGATTAGTGGGGCAACAGGTGCATTAGCTGTAGTTATGGTGGCGTTGGTTGCCAAAGGAAATGCCATGGGAGCTGAAGGCGAGCAATTAGGTTTATACTACTTGTTTGCAACAGTTATTTTAATGGGTTTTATACAAATACTGGCAGGTGTTTTTAAACTTGGAAAGTTTGTCAGACTGATTCCGCATCCAGTAATGATGGGTTTTGTTAATGGACTAGCAATTGTGATTTTCTTGTCACAATTAGGAATGTTTATAACTGTGGAAAATGGAGAGGAAGTTTGGATGTATGGCGGAAAGCTTTGGACGATGCTAGGCTTAGTTGCACTTACCATGGGAATTATGCTTGGTTTACCAAAACTCACCAAAAAACTGCCCGAAGCTTTAATTGCTATTTTGGTTGTGTCTGCAATTGTAATTCTTGGAAATTTAGATGTTGCCACTGTAGGTAGTTTTATTCGTGAAGGTGGAGGAGAAGGCTTAAAAGGTGGATTGCCAGAGTTTCAAGCAGATATTTTCAGCAAAGTTCCTTTTACTTGGGAAACACTAAAATTCATTGGTCCTTATGCCTTGATTCTTGCTGCTATTGGATTAATAGAATCTTTAATGACCTTAAATCTAATTGACGATTTAACTGAAACCAGAGGAAATACAAATAGAGAATGTTTAGCTCAAGGTGGAGCAAATATTGTAACAGGTTTATTTGGTGGAATGGGAGGTTGTGCTATGATTGGTCAATCTATCATCAATATAAAAGGTGGAGGTAGAGGTCGACTTTCAGGGATTGTTGCAGCATTAGCATTACTCGGATTTATATTATTTGCATCAGGACTTATTGAGCAAGTACCAATTGCAGCTTTAGTTGGCGTAATGTTTATGGTGGTGATTGGAACCTTTGCTTGGTCAAGTTTCAGAATTATGAACAAAATTCCAAGAACAGATGTGTTTGTTTTGATTTTAGTATCAGGTTTAACTGTTTTATTTGATTTAGCCATTGCTGTGATTGCTGGTGTGATTGTAAGTGCTTTGGTATTTGCTTGGGAAAACGCGAAACGTATTCGAGCTAGAAAGCGTATGCGTGACGATGGTACTAAGATTTATGAAATTTGGGGACCATTATTCTTTGGAAGCATTACTGCTTTTAATGAAAAATTTGATGTTAAAAACGATCCTGACCAAGTAGAAATTGATTTTGTGGAAGCACGAGTGAGTGATCATTCGGCTATTGAAGCCATTTTTAACTTGGTAAATAAATATAAAGCCGAAGGAAAATCGATTAAATTAAAGCATCTTAGTGAAGATTGTAAAGTGTTGCTTTATAAGTCTAGTCCTATATTTAGAGATGTGATTATTGAAGCTGTTGATGATCCTAGATATCATTTGGCTGAAAATCCTGAAGCTTTTACCAAAGGATTAGGAGAATATAATTTGTAATTTTTAGAATTAATAAATCTATTTATAGAAATCGGCCTCATCAACCAAAATAGTTGTTAGTTCAACTGTGTGGTTGTCAGGATCTTTCAAATAAATAGAGTGGAAGTAATGATGATCTTGAAATTGAAACGGTTCTCCAAGTGATTTGAAATGATTTTGTGCTTTCACAAAATCTTTATTAGATACATTAAAAGCGAAGTGATCTATCTTTATATTTCTGGAGTCTAAGTTGAGTTTTTCATGCTCCAAATTGGCAGGAAACAAGGCAATTCCTGATTTACCAGAAAGCATAAAAATTGGAAATTCGCCCCATTTTTCAAGCTGATATTTTT
>CAZRDG010000263.1:0-3810 GCA_964598775.1 uncultured Lacinutrix sp. | reverse complement strand
CTTATTAACAAGGAAAAAATTGATAAAGCGTTTGTTGCTTTCTGCCATATAAAACTCATGCAACATTCGCAAGAATTTGTGACTCGATTTGAGAAAGAAGTTGTTAAAATTGATGAGGTAGTAGAATGCTATCATATAAGTGGTGATTATGATTACTTACTTAAAGTCCACGTAAGCGACATGGAAGAGTTCAGGGATTTTATGGTAAAAAAGTTAACTACCATTAGTCATATAGGAAGTACACACAGTATGTTTATGATTAATGAGGTCAAACACACCACTGCAATTAGTGTATAAAGATGCAAAGCTCTGTTTATAAGCTCATTGAATTTTTCATCGCCTTTATTGTCGTACCAATAAGCTTTGTTTTGGAATATCCTGTGATATTGAAAATGGTAATAGGAGTTTCAGGATTTCTTTATATTTTATTCGTTTTACTGCGAGTTGAAAACAATCAGTTTAAAATTGCAAAAGGTCTAAATTGGAAATTATTTTGGAACCAAACTTTACTTAAACTTTTAGCTATAATTATATTAACTACCATTTATGTTTGGTGGTTTGATAAAACCAACCTATTTTCGGTAGTGGTAAATAAACCCTTGCTGTTGTTTGCCATCTTAATTATCTATAGTGTATTTTCAGTCTATCCACAAGAACTGATCTTCAGGACGTTTTTCTTTCAGCGTTATGAGACAGTGTTCAAATCTAAGGCATTACTCATTTTTATAAATGCTATAGTGTTTAGTTTGGCACATTTGTTTTTTAGAAATACTTTGGTGTTAGTGCTCACATTTCTTGGTGGTTTTTTATTCGGATTTACCTTTTATAAAACGAAATCCACTCTGTTTGTGACCATAGAGCATGCTATTTATGGTTGTTGGTTGTATACTGTTGGTATGGGAGAAATGTTAGGTTTTCCGCAGTAAGGCAATTGTTAATCATTTATTAATTGTGATTTCTACTGACAAAGTTTTCTTAAATTAAACGTGAAAACTTCAATTGGCAAATGAAAACTTTTAAATTACTTTTGTTAATAGTAATGCTCACTAATCTTAGTTTTTCACAAACTAAAGACTCCATACAAACTCAACACGAAACATTTTTTAAAAATATGTCAGCAAATGGAGGCATTTGGGTTGCTGAAAATCCTAAATATGATAAATCCAAACCAGATGACTTTAGTGTATTTATCTTGAAAGTTAAACAAAAAGACCCCTTAAGCATTAATGCAGAAATACTTGGTGTCAATACAAAAAAAGATACGCTTAAGTTTTGGGAGTTTTCAGATTTTTATGCACCTGATAAAAAGAAAAACATCTATTATCAACGCTCTGCAGATGGTATGTACTATGCTTCAGGCGAAGCCACTATGACTGAAAAAGAACGTTACTGTGAAATGTCTTTTTATTATTCAAGAGGTGAATATTTAAAGCACAAGGACACACATACTTTTATAAACGATAATCAAATGCAATCTGTAAGCTATGATTATGATAATAAAACGAATCAATGGATTAATGAGTCCATTTTAATCTGGAAACGCAAACACTAAGAATTATGAAAATCAAACAGCCAATAACTCGTCGAGCCCTTGTGAAAAGCACAATATTTGGAGCATTAGCAGTTTCAATACCAAGTATAGCCTATGCTAAAGACATTCTTAATACTACAAAAGCAAAAGATGGATTGCCTTTGCGTTATCCTTCAATTGATGATGCCATTGTGAGCGAAGTCGTTGGTAAATCGCATTCTGATTTGGCTAGAGTTAAAGAACTGGTTGACAAACGCACAGAATTGGCTCGTGCAACTTGGGACTGGAGTTTTGGCGATTGGGAATCTGCAATTGGTGCAGCTTCTCATGTAGGGAGACGAGATATAGTAAACTACTTGATAAGTAAAGGTGCTAGACCAACCATGTTTACGTTTGCTACATTAGGTGCTTATGATGTGGTTAAAGCCATGATTGATGCTTCTCCTGGAATACAAAAAACAATGGGTCCACATGGTATAAGTCTTTTAAGTCACGCCAAATCTGGATTGCGTATGAAAGATGTGATGACAAATGAGCAAATTTTAAACTCCGAAAAATTAATCGATTATTTAGAAGGTTTAGGCGATGCAGATGGTGAAGCTTATATGAAACTTGAAGAAGTTGAATTACAAAAATATTTAGGAGATTATATTTATGGAGAAGGAGAAAAAGATGGTTTCTCAATTAAATTGAACATGCGAAAAATGATTTCTTTAGGAAAATTGGGTGCATTTGGAGGTGGCTTATATCCTTTAGGAAATCATAAGTTTTTATATAATGGTATCACCTCAGTTTATATTACATTCCAAGTTGAAAGCGATAGTGTAAAGTCATTGACTATACATGAGCCAGAGTTAACTCTTATAGCGAAAAAAGTATCATGATGAAAAATCCAATTATTAGAATTATCGTTGCCATTCTAGTGGGTGAAATTCTACTTGTACTTTTAACCACCATTGCTCAAGAAGTTTTGGTTGATGGCGTATATATAGAGCATTCTTCGGTTTCTGATTTAATTATTGGAGGTATTGCAACACTCCTCGCTGGTGCAATTTCAGGTTATGTTGCAGGTTATATTTCTGTAAAAAGTAAAATTCCATTTATTGTTATTTCACTCTTAATTACTCTTGAAACCATTTATTTAATCACAGCAAATAAGACAGAGGGCCCAACATGGTTTGATGTGATTTCAGCACTTGCCCTAATATTTTCTGTTTGCTTTGGGTATAATTTATCGCAAAAGAAAATGGAATAAAATTCAGTGGTTTCTGTCCTTGTTGAAAGATAAAACATTCGTACTTTTGTAATCGTTTTAACTCAATCTGAAATAAATTATCTTATGAATTCTTACGATGTAGCAGTAATAGGTTCTGGTCCTGGAGGTTATGTAGCAGCAATACGTTGCGCTCAATTAGGTATGAAAACCGCAATAATTGAAAAATATTCAACATTAGGAGGTACTTGTTTAAATGTTGGTTGTATACCAAGTAAGGCTCTTTTAGACTCTTCCCATCATTATGAAGATGCCATCAAACATTTTGCTGAACACGGAATTGAAATTCCTGGCGATGTTAAAGTAAATATTGAACAAATGATCGCAAGAAAGCAATCGGTTGTTGATCAAACTACTAGTGGTATTGATTTTTTAATGAAGAAAAACAACATTGATGTTTATGAAGGATTAGGAAGTTTTAAAGATGCTACTCACATTACTATTTCTGGAAAAGGAACTACTGAAATTGAAGCAAAAAACACTATAATCGCTACAGGTAGTAAACCTTCAAATTTACCTTTTATAAATATTGACAAGGAGCGAGTTATAACGTCTACTGAAGCTTTAAAACTTAAAGAAATTCCGAAGCACTTAATCGTTATTGGTGGTGGTGTTATTGGACTTGAATTAGGTCAGGTGTACAGACGTTTAGGATCAGAAGTAACTATTGTTGAATACATGGATAGAATTATCCCAACGATGGATTCTGGACTTTCAAAAGAATTGAACAAAGTATTCAAAAAAGCGAAGTTCACCATGAATGTGTCTCACAAAGTAAAGTCTGTTGAGCGCCAAGGTGATGAAGTTATTGTAAAAGCAGATAATAAAAAAGGTGAGGAAGTCATCATAAAAGGTGATTATTGTTTGGTGTCTGTGGGTCGTCGTCCTTATACAGATGGATTAAACGCTGAAGCAGCAGGTGTAAAACTAAATGATAGAGGTCAAGTAGAAGTGAATGAACACTTGCAAACTTCTGCTAAAAATATTTATGCAGTTGGTGATGTGG
>CAZRDG010000262.1:0-3817 GCA_964598775.1 uncultured Lacinutrix sp. | reverse complement strand
GCCATGACAGTGGTTTTGGTTGAAGAAGTTAACAAACTTCCAGAAATTATTATTTTGCCCTATGGTTTAACGGGAAATCTGGATATTGATGCCATAAGAGCCAAAACTGTAAATCCAGATTTAGATGCTTTATACTTTGGCTTGGACAACCTTGATAAAATTGAGTTTACAGACGATTATCTTACTGGAATTCGTAATACTGCTATGACAGATAATAGGTTGTATTATACAGCTGATGCTATAAAAATTATTGGTCTTTTAGTTAAACCTTTGTTTAAAGATAAGAATAAAAACGATAAAGAATTATTGGCAACTGATAGAGATATTGTTGAAAAATACTCTCCAGAATATTTATTTGATAAGCTTAATATTCCTGAAAATCAGATGATGGAGTTTATCTATTTTGTTGAAGATTCTGGTATGGATAAAACGCTTCTTGAAGATGGTAAAGAATTACAATTTTTAGATTACGTCATTAAAAAAAGCAAGGAGTTTCAAGTCAATAAGAATGGGAAAAATTAAGCACTTATTTTTATGTGTTCTCTTGTTTTCTCTTTCAATTGGCTTCGCACAATCGGTTGAAATAGAAGGTCAAGTCTTTGCCAATTCTGAAGTTGAAGGAATTCATGTTATTAATAAAACGTCAAAGAAATATACAACGACAGCAGCTTCAGGAAGTTTTGACATTGAGGCGAAATTAAACGATACTATTGTATTCTCGTCTATTCAATATAAGTTGATTGCCGTTCGTGTGACTTCTGAAATAATTTCAGATAAAAAGATGACCATTTTATTGGAAGAGTTAATAAATGCTTTACCAGAAGTAACAGTTGGTAAAGTACTATCAGGTGATTTAGAGTTTGATATAAAAAATAATGAAGTTGAAAGACCAATTGATTTTTATGACATTGGTATTCCTGGTTATACGGGAAAACCAAAAACACAAAGTGAACGACGACTTCATGAAGCTGATGCTGGAAAATTAATACCAAGTGTTGGATTTGGTTTTAGTCTTAACTTTTATAAGCTTTTAAATAAGATTACTGGGAGAACCAAAATGCTAAAGGAGCGTGTAAGACTGGAATCCAATGATGAACTTTTATATCACATAAGAGCTGAATTTTCAGAAGAATTTTTTAAGACACATCCACTAGACGAAAACTTGGCAATGGAATTCTTTTATTTTTGTTCGGATGACGAAAACTTTGAATTAAGATGCAGAGGAAAAAGTGCTTTAGAAGTCTATGATTTTCTTGATGAAAAATATAAGGAATTTAAAAAGAATATCATTTCAAAAGATTAATTTTGCATCGTAAATAAAACTTACTCACTATATTTGTAACGTGATACAACAAGCAACTTTTTTATTCATTAGTGGAGCCGAAATAGCAGTGGTGTTATTTGTGGTGGTCATGGTTTTTGGTGCTGATAAAATTCCTGAAATAGCACGTGGTTTAGGTAAAGGCATGCGCACACTTAAAGATGCAACAAATGATATCAAACATGAAATCGCTAAAAGTGCTGATAAGCATGGTATTGATACTGATGTTGCTAGTAGTATTAATGAAGAGGTTAAAAAAGTAAAAGAAGGTCTTGACGATTTTTCAGGTTCTGTAAAACGCAAACTTTAGTTTTCTTCCAAACTACTAAATTCAATAAAATCATATTGCGGAGAAGCCTCAAAAAATTGACGCAATATTGCTGCATGTCCATTTCCAAAAATTACTAAAATACGGTCATTCGGACTTTCGGTGATATTGACAATTTTTGCAAAAATTCGTGCATTTCTATTGTACCACCACATTGAAAAGTGATCGGCACCTTGACCTTCTCCAGTTGCAAAAGAACCAGTTAAGTACAATCCAAAGTTTGTGTTATGACCTTCACGAGTATTCATGCCTTTAATGACCTCTAGTATTGGCGTAGTTTTCATTTGTCCTTCTCTGTAATTGAAATACTTTTCTGCATGATTCCAATAAGGGTCTTCAAGGTCCCAATTAATTTTATGGGTTAATGACTTATAGAAGGTCGAATCTCTCTCCCATAAAACATCACTTAATGGCTCTGAATCAACAGTATACAAGGTGTCTAGATTAAAATCATTAGCGATGCGCATGGCTAGTTGATAACGTTCGTCACGCTTATCTCTGTGATTCCCTTCTTTATACTCTTTAAATTTTTCATTCCAACCATAGCCTTCATGAGCTTCTATAGCAATTTTTGTAGGTTTAAATTTTTTAATGTATTCAACCAACTCAGATATTTCAGATTTTTTTGGTTCTTTAAGAACGTCAATTTTATCACTTTCTTTAGTTTTAAGATTATCAAGTCCTGGATAGTTAAAATGAAATGTGCCTACTACTAAAACTTGAGAGCGTTCTTTTGGATAAAACTCTGATGCAGGTTTGATTAAATTTTCAGATTTTGTTTCTATAACTGTACTAGTTTTATCATTACAGGATATAAAAATTAAGACAAATAATAGAAATACAACTTTTTTCATTACAAAAGAATATTGGTTTCAATAATGAGTATTATTATGAGAAATTGTTACAGTTTTGATAAAAAGATTAAACTTTTCGACTGATGGTTAGTCCATCTCGAATTGGAAGAATTATAGTTTCAACTCTTATATCTTCTTTTAAAAGTTTATTGTATTCAATAAGGGCAGGTGTTGAGGTGTCTTCTTTTTTGAATTTAGTTTCGAGAACTTTCCCACTCCAGAGCACATTATCTGATAGAATAATTCCGCCTTGATTCATATTGTTAATTATAGCATGAAAATAATTGGTATAATTTTCTTTGTCTGCATCAATAAAAACTAAATCAAAGGTTTTTTTAAGTTTAGGAATGATATCAAGAGCATCTCCTAAATGTTGATGAATCTGTTTTCCAAAACCAGATTTGTCAAAATATTTACGTTGAAAATCAAAAAGTTCTTCATTGATATCTATGGTGTGTAACTCACCATTTTTTTGCAAACCTTCTGCTAAACAAATTGCTGAATAACCAGTGTAAGTTCCTATTTCTAAAATATTCTTAGGGTTAATCAACTTTGAAATCATGCTCAAAACGCGTCCTTGATAATGACCACTAAGCATGCGTGGTTGAAGGATTTTCTGGTTAGTCTCTCTATTAAGTTGTTGTAATAATTCTGGTTCGTCTTCAGAGTGTTTTACAACATAGTCATCAATTTTCTCGGGTAAAAAGTGCATTAGCCTAGTATTCTATTCAGTAATTTTTGTTTTGCTTCATCGTTATCACCACACAACCACTGTATCACGTTATCTTCCCAAATAGCATCACGTTCGTCTTCCGTAATAATACTTCTTTCTATGGCTAAATCCAGAATTTTCCCTGGATAAGAGGATTGTTTTGCACTTTCCATTTCACCTAAAGGATAAGGGTCATCTAATCCCATAAGCACCTGTTTGGATCCTTGGTTTTTAATCAATAATTGTAATCCACCAGTATCATGAACCAAAGTGTCGAAAAAGATATTTTTATGGCCAACTGCTTTTCTTGGATGGTGTTTCCCTTCAAATAAATCTGGTCTTCCATCAAAGCCTTGTATTCGTCGTCCTAAATTTATTTGGGCTAATTGTCCACCATGGGCAAAACATGTTCTCATGTTTGGATATTTCTCTTGATATCCATTTAAAGTTAAAAAATGATAAGCATCAGCACATTGTGCCAACATCCAAATCAGATGAAAGCGCCATGAAGTATTTTCTAGCTTTATGAATTTTTCACCATCATAAGGGTGAATTTCTACGGCGAGATTATACTTATTTGCCAATTCAAAAATGGGTTCGTT
>CAZRDG010000261.1:0-3831 GCA_964598775.1 uncultured Lacinutrix sp. | reverse complement strand
CTGCTTTCTTTAGACTTCAGACCAGAATTAGGTTTTGGTGATTTTAATGACGATTTAGATTTTGATATTGCTTTAGGTATACGTTATCAGTTCTAACATTATCTATCACATATATAAATTGAACCACCTTTTTTAAGGTGGTTTTTTTGTTAACTTTATCGGAATTAATAACACACTTCGTTTAAGGTCGTTGAAAAAACATTATATTATTCTTTTCGCGTCTTAATTTGTGCTTCATTAAAACCAATGAATAAACAATGATAACTCTATTTTCACAAGCAGCCTTAATCATTCTAGCTTTTGTTTCTATTCTATGGATATGGAGTGTTTTTATAAAAAATGTAAGTATTGTTGATATTTTTTGGGGCTTTGGTTTTGTGATTGTTAATGCGTTTTACGTATTTATGTCGGGAGAACTAAATCCTAGGAAAATATTGATTTTGACCTTAGTTAGCATTTGGGGACTGAGACTTGCAATTTATCTTGCACACAGAAACATTGGGAAAGGAGAGGATTTTAGATATCAGGAATTCCGTAAAAATTATGGTCCTAAACGATATTGGTGGTTTAGTTTTTTCCAAACATTTTTATTGCAAGGAGCCTTGATTATGATTGTTTCTTTATCTCTTTTAGGCATTAATTCAAGTTCAAGTAGTGGAACTCTAAATGCTTTGGATTATCTAGGAATTGTAGTATGGCTTATTGGGTTTGCTTTTGAAGCTGGTGGTGATTTTCAATTGGCACGCTTTAAAAGTAATATTAAAAACAAAGGTAAGGTCTTGAATACAGGGTTTTGGAAATACACACGGCATCCAAATTATTTTGGAGACTCAGCTGTTTGGTGGTCATATGCCATTTTTAGTGTTGCAGCAGGAAGTTACTGGCATATAATTGGCTCAGTTATAATGACTTTATTGATTATTAAAATATCTGGCGTGAGCCTACTTGAAAAAACTTTAAAAGAAACCAAACCGCAATACAGAGAATACATCCGAAAAACAAATTCCTTTTTCCCATGGTTTCCAAAAAAATAATAGACAATGGATTTTATTACTAAAAATATTTGGTTTATACTTTTTGTGATTTGGGGATTGCCATTAAGTTTTTATAGAAGTAAATTTCGCAAAATCGTATATCAAACTGATAGTTGGTTAATTAACATTAAACCTCTTTTCTGGAAAGAAATTAAGGGACTTTTTGGAAATATCTATCCTGATAATCTCGAATATAAAAAGTTTAGAAAATTCTACTTGATTTATCTAGCTATTTATTTTTTGTTATTTATTGCTTATCTAATGTTTGATACAAATACCTGAAATTTTAAGAAACCACTATAAACTGGGATGCTTATATCACATTGGAACGTTCATCGAGACGTTTACATAATCTCCCTCAGTACTTCATTTTTTCTTGGAGTTTCCCATGAGCCACCTGTAAAATCGGGCACTGTAGTGCTTGCACTATTATTCGCTACAGATATTTGAGATAATGGTGTAATGGCACTCCACAACACACTATCGTATAAATTGATATCTAAAGGTAAACCTTGGTTTAGGCATCGTATCATTCTGTAAACCATCACAAAATCCATACCTCCATGTCCAACAGCATTGGCATCAATTTGTTCGCGTAGACGTTTCCAAAGAGGGTGGTCGTATTTTTCTCTATAGTCTTTATATTCGTCTTCTTTTAACCAAGAATGTCCCCATTGTAATTCTTCATGACCAACATACAATCGTGATGGATAACCTTCGTGTACTGCCTTAGTTCCAGTTACAGTATTTAATCTTGAGTATGGTCGTCCAGTATGTGTATCAAACTGCAACATGATGGTTTTCCCTTTTTTGGTTTTAATAAGTGTTGTATTCATATCACCACAAGCGAATTCCGTAGCCCAAAACTTATCTTTTTTGGCCGCTTCACTTAAACTTTGCTCTCTTGAACTCATGCTGACCAAATGGTCATAATTATCACCACGACCTATATCCATATAAAAACTCACTGGGCCTAAACCATGACCTGTGTAAAAATTTCCATTCTTAACTTGATGATGCTTAATACGCCATTGATCTTCATAATAGGTTTCATCCATCATATGTTTACGTAAGTCATGTATATAAGCACCTTCAGCATGGTTAACATCTCCAAAAACACCTTCATTAATCATGTTAAGTACCCAAAGTTCCTCACCATTAAAACAGCAATTTTCCATATACATGCAATGCATGTTGGTACGCTCAGCCACTTCAATAAGTTTCCAACAATCTTCAAGTGTCATTGCCATAGGTTGCTCACAAGCTACATGTTTTCCGTTCTCCATACCATATACAGACATTTCTGTGTGATATTCCCAAGGTGTAGCAATAATGAGGATATCTACATCGTCACGTTCTGCCACTTTTTTCCATTCATCTTTGCTTCCAAAATAGAGATCTGCTCCTTTTGGCTGAATAGTTTTTAAATAATCATTATTTTTATTGAGTTTGTCTTCTTTTAAATCTGAAAGAGCTACAATTTCGGCATGATTATTCTTAATAAGATACTCGAACATCTGAATTAGAACGCTTCCACGATTTCCCATACCAATCATACCAACGCGTACTTTATCAATTGGTGCATGAGCCAAACCCACTGCTGTACCAAGAGCTTTTGATGCACTAAGCATTTCATTTAACTTGTCTTTATCTACTTGCGTGGCATCATTTTTACAAGCAATTAATGCAGGAGATACACCTAAAAATAAAGCAGCTCTTGAGCTGAGATTTAAGAAGTCTTTTCTGTTCATTTGGTTGAAGTTTTATTAAGAACAGAAAGGTAAAAAAATAATTTAAATGAGACTCTAAATTGAAATACAATTTACCATAGCCTCTTTATAAATGGCTTCATAGTAAGGCACAATTTCATGGATATCGAATTTTTTAGCTTCGACTTTAGCATTTACCTTAAATTCAGATAGAATCGACTCATCTTTTAAAATATACAGAGCATTCTTTGCCATATCATCAACGTCTCCAACATTGCTTAAAAAGCCAGATACACCTTGTTTATTAACTTCAGGGATTCCTCCTGTATTACTAGAGATTACTGGAACACCAGATGCCATAGCTTCCAAAGCAGCCAATCCGAAACTTTCAGTTTCCGAAGGCAATAGGAATAAATCGCTAAAACATAGTATTTTATCTATTTCATGACTTTTACCAAAGAATATGACTTTGTCTTCAACACCCAACCGTTCACAAAGTCGCTCTGCTGGTTCCTTTTCAGGACCTTCACCAACCATCATTAATTTTGCTGGGATTTCTTTTTGAATTTTATAAAATATCTGGATGATATCTTGAATGCGCTTTACTGGTCTAAAATTACTAATGTGAGTGATAATCTTTTCATCATCATCTGCCATCATAGCTCGTTGACAATCTGTAAAATGATTGGTATGTTTTTCAAAATCGATAAAATTAGGTACAACTTGAATGTTATTAGTAATATCAAATAATCGCAATGTATCGTCCTTTAAACTCTGAGAAACTGATGTTACTGCATCCGATTTATTGATACTAAATGCCACGGCCGATTTATAAAACGGATGACTTCCAACAAGTGTTATATCTGTTCCATGTAGCGTCGTTACAATAGGAACTTCTATGCCTTCTTCATGTAACATTTTTTTTGCCATGTAAGCAGCATAAGCATGCGGAATCGCATAATGCACGTGCAATACATCAATTTTATGCAGTTTAACCATATCTACCAATTTACTTGATAATGCAAGCTCATAAGGTTGATAATGAAATAATGGATATTCAGGTACATTCACCTCATGGAAATGTACAT
>CAZRDG010000260.1:0-3835 GCA_964598775.1 uncultured Lacinutrix sp. | reverse complement strand
AAAAACACACCCAACGAGCATCGCAATGATTCCAGATGGAACGCTCCAACCTTCGTTAGTATTCACTATTTCAATGTTTTCAGCTTTAGCTTCATTAACAACTTTACTCCATCCTGGACCTCCTGGTTGTATTTTCTTGTAAAACCCTTGAAGTACTGTTTTAGTTTCTGACTGAGTGACATAAGTCACCACAACCCAAACTATTGTTGTTATTAAAACAATCATTGGAAATTTGGCATACGAAGGCATCAATCCATCATCCCCAAAAAGGTAGTTACCTAAAGGTGTAAACGTCAATATTATTGAAACAACTCCTGAAACAAACATAGCAGAGATTTCACTCCATGCATTAATACGCCACCAAAACCATCTCAAAATAAAAATCAATCCTGTTCCCGCGCCAAACATTAAAATAATATCAAATAGTTGAAGCGCGTTAGTAAGCACCAAAGCAAATAAGGCGCTACTAACCATTAAGATTACTGTTGATAAACGTCCAACAAAAACTAATTGTTTGTCAGTTGCGTTTTTATTGATTTGTTGTTTGTAAAAATCATTTACGATATATGATGCTCCCCAATTTAAGTGCGTTGAAATCGTGCTCATATAAGCTGCAACCAAGGACGCAAGCACTAAACCAAGTAATCCGCTTGGAAGTTTTGTAAGCATTGCTGAATATGCTAAATCGTGTCCTAGTTTATCTTCCGTAACATTCGGAAACGCTTCTTGAATACTTAACAAATCCGGAAACACAACTAATGAAGCTAATGCCACAATAATCCATGGCCAAGGGCGTAAGGCGTAATGCATAATATTAAAAAAGAAAGTAGCTCCAATAGCATGATTTTCATCTTTTGCAGCTAACATTCGTTGCGCAATATAACCTCCTCCTCCTGGTTCTGCTCCAGGATACCAGCTACTCCACCATTGCACAGCTAATGGAATAATTAATAATGTTATTAATGCTTCTTTATCAGTAAAATCTGGTAATATGTTTAATTTATCTGCCACATTTTCATGTTGCAGTAATGCTTCTAACCCACCAACTTCTGGAAGTCCAACTAGATAATAGGCAGCTCCTAATGCTCCAGCCATGGCTGTAAAAAATAATATAAAATCCGTATAAACGACGCCTTTAAATCCACCCAAAGCACTAAATATAACTGTTATGACCCCAGCATAAACAACAGTTTCCCACGGTTGTAACCCAAGCATAACGCTTCCTATTTTAATTGCAGCAAGCGTAACTCCGGCCATCGCCAAAATATTAAAAATGATACCTAGATAAACAGATCTAAAACTTCTTAAAAATCTTGCTGGCGCTCCTCCATAGCGTAATTCATAAAATTCGATATCTGTATTTACTTTAGATTTTCGCCAAAGTTTTGCATAGACAAAAACAGTGAGTAATCCAGTGATCAAAAATGCCCACCAAACCCAATTACCAGAGACACCATTAGTTCTTACTATGTCTGTAACCAAATTCGGTGTGTCTGTTGAAAAGGTTGTGGCTACCATTGAGACACCAAGTAGCCACCATGGCATACTTCTTCCTGAAAGAAAATATTCAACAGAACTTTTTCCGGATTGTTTTGAAACGTAAATTCCTATAAAAAGTGTAATTGCAAAAAAGACAATAATAAGTGTAATGTCAAACGTGGATAAATCAACCATTTAGCTTTTTGATTAAAATTTTCAGCCTAAGTTATACTTTTTTAATCATATTTTTATTTAAATAATATTTTCAAGTCCTTTAATAGATTTCAACTCCACTTTTAGTTCTTGAAACATATTCAAAACACTACTCAACTTAAGCTCTTCTTCCTCATATTCTTGGGTATTTATACAACAGGTAAACTCCCAAATTTCTAATATATTTTCAGTTTTTACTTCGTAAGGCTGATATGCTTTATTATCACTAGACAATAATAATGTGTTGTTGTCTTTTATTCTATTATATAATCGTTTATAAACTAAACCATCATTTTTAGTCAAAACAACATAGGTTCTACCATCTCGTACATCTGTAATATCTTCAACAAACTTTGCCACGACAAAAGCACCATCTTTCACTGGCAACATAGAGTCTCCCTTAATAGGAAAAGCGCGATGTGTTCCTGTTGGTAAAAAGGGTAGCTTTATTTTTTGAAGTTGCTCAATATACTCAGGATCGTCATAACCACTCAAATATCCTGCTGAAGCTTTTGCGGGAATAATTTCAATAAGATCTTCGTTATTTTCATTTACAGTTACAGGAAATAAAACCCGTTTTCCGCCTACCTCAATAAATGAAGTGTCTTTGGCCAATCGCAAATCATTTCTAACTAATATATCTATCGGAATATTAAAGTAGTTAGACAAATCTATCAATCTATCTATTGGAGGTTCAGATCGGCCTTCTTCATAAGAGCCAACCATAGAACGTGACCATCCTAAATCGTCTGCAAAACGTTCCTGTGATAACTTTTTAAGCATTCGTAAGTGTCTAATATTTCCTTGAATATGTTTCATTTTACTTTAACATTATTTACTACAAATATAAGCAACTATAACTACATTTTGTAGTTTATTTTTGTTAAAACAATTTATGTATCTCAATTGCCATTCATATTATAGCTTACGTTATGGGACTATTAAACCTGAACAGTTACTCGCAATTGCTTCAGAAAATAGTTTGCAAACTCTAGCATTAACAGATATTAATAATACATCTGCATGTTTAGATTTTGTAAGGCTTTCAAGAAAGTATAAGATTAAACCTGTGCTTGGTGTTGACTTTAGAAATAGAACACAGCAGCAGTTTATTTTAATTGCCAAAAACAACAATGGGTTTTATAATATCAATACCTATTTGTCAAAATTTCTACACAATACAGCGTTAAAAATTCCTGAACAAGCACCTCAACTAGACGATACATTTGTAGTATATCCTTACCAACACAATAAAAAATATAATCTAAAAGCTAATGAATTTCTTGGCATAAAGCCACAAGACCTCAACCATCTTAAATTTTCTGAATGGAATACGTTTAGAAGTAAGTTAGTTATTCTTCAAACTGTTTCATTTCAAAACAAAAAAGGGTTTAACACACATCGCTTATTACGTGCCATTGACAATAACACGCTTTTAAGCAAGCTTCCTAAAAATGAGCAAGGCAAAGAAACTGATATCATGCTCCCTTTTGAAGAGCTAAAAAATTGCTATCATGAATTCCCTGAACTCATAAAAAACACATCATCTCTTTTAGACAATTGTACCATTGAATTTGATTTTTCGCAAAACACGCCAAACAATCAAAAATCATATACCAATAATGAATTACTCGACTACAAACTTTTAGAAAAACTCACTTATCAAGGCTTACACTATCGTTATAAAAAACCTGGAGAACGCATTTTTAAACGCATAGAAAAAGAACTCCATATCATTAAAGAAAAAGGATTTGTGTCCTATTTTCTCATCAATTGGAAAATCTTAAAATATGCGCGTAGTAAAGGTTATTTTTATGTTGGTCGTGGTAGTGGTGCTAATAGTATCATCGCTTATTTATTACGCATCACTGATGTAGATCCTGTAGAGCTTGATTTATATTTTGAACGCTTTATTAATCTCTACAGAAAAAACCCTCCAGATTTTGATATTGATTTTTCTTGGACAGATAGAGATGATGTTACCGAATTCATTTTTAAACGTTTTAAGAATACTGCCCTTATTACGGTTTACAATACCTTCAAGTATAAAGCCTCTGTTCGTGAACTTGGAAAGGTTTTTGGTTTACCAAAATCTGAAATCGACATACTTTCAAGTGGGAAATATAATTTTGATCAACTAGAT
>CAZRDG010000259.1:0-3838 GCA_964598775.1 uncultured Lacinutrix sp. | reverse complement strand
GTAAATCCCAAGTGTCTGCAGTTAGCATTGCCATAGTATGAGGTGCATTTTTTAAAACGTTATTTGGATTATCTTTATCTGCAACTTCAATTTCTTTTCTAATTGAAATCATAGCGTCACAGAAACGATCTAATTCTTGTTTACTTTCACTTTCCGTAGGTTCTATCATCAATGTTCCAGCAACTGGGAATGAAACTGTTGGAGCATGGAAACCATAATCCATTAATCTTTTGGCAATATCACTCACTTCAATTCCATGTTCTTTAAAAGCTCTACAATCTACAATCATTTCGTGAGCTGCACGACCGTTTTCACCTGAATACAATGTGTCAAAATGACCTTGTAATCGCACTTTTATATAATTGGCATTAAGGATGGCTATTTTTGTAGATTCTGTTAAACCTTTTGATCCTAACATACAGATATATCCATACGAAATTAAACAGGCTAAAGCAGAACCATAAGGAGCGGCAGAAATTGCAGTAATCCCTTTTTCTCCACCAACCTTAATTACAGGGTTTCCAGGTAAAAATGGCGCTAATTGCTTAGCAACACAAATTGGTCCAACTCCTGGACCACCTCCACCATGAGGAATTGCAAATGTTTTATGCAAGTTTAAGTGGCAAACATCGGCTCCAATATTTCCTGGATTAGTTAATCCTACTTGAGCATTCATATTGGCTCCATCCATATACACTTGACCACCATTATCGTGAATAATTTGAGTCACTTGTTTAATTCCAGATTCATAAACACCATGTGTTGAAGGATAAGTTACCATTAAACAAGAAAGATTGTCTTTATGTAACTCTGCCTTTTCGCGTAAATCGTCAATATCAATATTGCCTTCCTCTGTGGATTTTGTTACAACCACTTGCATTCCAGCCATAACAGCACTCGCAGGATTTGTTCCGTGAGCTGATGACGGAATTAAGCATATATTTCTATGATGATCACCTCTTGATTCGTGATATGCTTTAATTACCATTAATCCAGCATATTCTCCTTGTGCACCAGAATTTGGCTGTAAAGATGTTGCAGAAAAGCCTGTAATTTCAGTTAATTGATCTTCTAATTTTTTCAGGACAGTTAAATAACCTTCCACTTGGTTTAAAGGAGCAAAAGGATGAATATTCCCCCAGTTTGACCAGCTTAGAGGTAGCATTTCAGCAGCTGCATTTAGTTTCATGGTGCATGAACCTAATGAAATCATAGAGTGGTTTAAAGATAAATCTTTGCGCTCTAATGATTTTATATAACGCATTAAATCGGTTTCTGAATGGTAAGTATTAAACACTTCATTATCTAGAAAATCTGAGGTTCTTTTTACGGTCTCTAGAATATTATTTGAAGATGCAATTAAAGTTAGCTTTTCAGCTGTTTTACCTGCTACTTCAGCAAAAATGGCAATGATAGTGTTGACATCAGATAAAGACGTCGTTTCATTCAACGAAATAGTTACTGTATCAGCATCAGCATAATAAAAATTAACACCTTTTGCTTCAGCAACACGTTTTACGTTATCAGCATTTGCTTTCACTTTTAGCGTGTCAAAATAGGCTGAGTTTTCCTGAGCAAAACCTAAACCTTGTAATGCTTTGTCCAAGCTACTTGTTGCATTATGTACTTTATTCGCAATGTATTGTAATCCTTTTGGGCCATGATATACTGCATACATTCCAGCCATTACAGCTAATAAAACTTGCGCAGTACAAATGTTAGAAGTTGCTTTATCTCGTTTTATATGTTGTTCTCTTGTTTGAAGTGCCATTCGTAAAGCACGATTTCCGTTGGCATCTTTAGTTACGCCAATAATTCGCCCTGGAATGCTTCTTTTGTAATCTTCTTTTGTTGCAAAATAAGCTGCATGAGGACCACCATAACCCATTGGAATTCCAAAACGTTGCGTTGTACCAACAACAACATCGGCACCAAATTTTCCTGGCGCTTCCAATTTTATTAAACTTAAAATATCTGCAGCTACAGCAACTTTAATGTTGGCAGCATTGGCTTTTGAAATGAAAGATGCAATATCATTGATTTGTCCATCCTTTCCTGGATATTGAACTATGGCAGCAAAATAATCTGATGAAAAATCAAACGCATTTGTATCTGCAACAACCAATTCAATACCTAATGGGTTTGAACGTGTTTGTAATAATGATAGAGTTTGAGGTAGTATTTGTTCGTCTACAAAAAACTTAACAACTTCGTTTTTCTTTTGGTCGCGTTCTCTTACAGCAAAAAGTAAAGCCATGGCTTCAGCGGCAGCAGTACTTTCGTCTAGCAAAGATGCGTTAGCAATTTCCATTCCTGTAAGATCAGTGATCATGGTTTGGAAATTTAATAATGCTTCCAGACGACCTTGCGCAATTTCAGCTTGATAAGGCGTGTAAGCTGTGTACCAACCTGGATTTTCAAGAATATTTCGTTGAATTACTGCTGGTAAATTTGATGGATGATAACCCAAACCAATGTAGGACTTAAAGACTTTGTTTTTTGAAGCCATTTCATGAATATGCTCCAAGTATTCTTGTTCACTCATTGCAGCATCCAAATTAAGAGGATTCTGCAAACGAATATTATTTGGAATGGTTTCAGTAATTAGTTGGTCCAATGTTGATGCACCAACTGTGTTAAGCATTGCTTCGTGATCACTTTCTCTTGGGCCAATGTGGCGCAGTTCAAACAAATCTGTATTCATACTGTAATGGTTGAGTTTTAAAGTGCAAAATTAAGTAATTAAAAATGGTTTTATTATGCTAATAATGAAAGTTTTTAACCATTTTAAGGCATTATTAACAGTTTGTCTAAATTTGTAATATGCAAATTTTAAAAAGGATAATCGATTTTTACATTAACAGCAGTATTCATGTTGCTCTCGCTGTATGCGGATTAGTTTGGGTGACGCTCTTAAATTTTAATGTTGGAGCCGATTTGGATTTTGTGTTTTTTATTTTTTTTGCAACCATTACTGGCTACAATTTTGTAAAGTATTTTGGCTTGGCAAAATTTCATCATAGAAGACTGGCGAGTTGGCTTAAAGCTATTCAAATTTTTTCTTTACTGTGTTTTGTGGCATTAGCTTATTACACTTTTAAATTAAAGACAGAAACCATCTTTTATTTTTTAGGATTAGGCCTTGTTACCTTTTTGTATGCTATTCCTTTTTTACCGAAAAAGATATTTGTTGAAGCAGGAAATCTGAGAGCTATTGGCGGATTAAAGATTTATGTAATAGCATTTGTTTGGACTTGTGTTACTGTTTTGATTCCTTTGTTAAATGAAAATTATGTTTTAGATAATGACATGGTCATTGAGTTTGTGCAACGATTTTTGTATGTCGTTATAGCGACACTGCCTTTTGAAATTAGGGACATGAAATATGACAGCTTAAAACTGGCCACAATTCCTCAAAAGATAGGTGTCTACAAAACAAAAGTTATTGGTGTTTTGTTAATTGTATTGGTCTTTTTACTGGAGTTTTTTAAGGATGAGTTTTACGTGAACAAAACCATTATTCTTTTGGTAATTTGTGTCTTATTACTGTTGTTTCTGCTTTTTTGTACTAAAAATCAAAAACACTATTATAGCTCATTTTGGGTTGAAGGCATACCAATACTTTGGGCTATATTAACAACGGCTAATTATTGATTGTTTTTTAACTCGTTGTTTAAATTTACTTTTAACTTTTCTTTCTCTGAGGCTTTAAGACATTCAACTTCTGATTTTTTAATCAGTTTAGTAAGTTTTCCGTTGTTTGATGAGTATTTTCGACAAGCTTTACAATAAATAAGATGAATATTTAATTTTATTTTTTCCCATAAAGAAGCCTCAG
>CAZRDG010000258.1:0-3848 GCA_964598775.1 uncultured Lacinutrix sp. | reverse complement strand
TTGTTACGAAATAGGTATCGACACTCATCATTCTTCGTTGGAATACAATTCATACCAACTATATCTCGACGCTTTAAAAAGTAGTTCTTGCAAAAATCAAATTAAGCATATTGTAAAACTATCATCACCGCATTTTGAAGATAACCCTCTCTCCTTCTCTTCAAAAACCTTAGAAGCTAAAATTGATGAAGAATTAAAAAATCTTGACATTGAACAAATTGATGTACTTCAGTGGCTAGTGAGATCAAAACCAATAAACGATAAAGACAGACTTAACATTCTAACTCTTCAGACTGATGAAATTGAAGAATGTCTTATGAGGTTAAAAGAAAAAGGGAAAATCAAAACTGCCTTCAGCTTCCCATATTCAGTGCCATTTGCGAAAGAAGTCATTAAGTTAAAGCAGATTGATGGCATCATTTCATATCTGAACATCCAAGAAGAAGATTATAGAGAATTTGCAAATACTGTTCCTTTTGTTGCAATAAGACCTTTTTTTCGCGGTGAACTATTAAAAAATGGAGATAAGAATCAAAAAATTAATGATTGCCTTAATTTCATTGATTCACATAACAAGGTGCTATCTAAGGTTATAAGCATTAATTCAATTGAACAAGCATCATCTTTTAAACAATAAAACTATAATTATATCTTTTTTTATAACCTCTTTTTAATTTAAAATTGGTAAAACCATGCTATGATTTGTATATAGCACGTCATTCTAAACCAGTAGATTAATTAATAATATTAAGGTTGTAAACACATAAAACAACGCTGTTTTACATTTGTATCATTACTTAATCTATTTTATTAGAATTTCATCGAATTCAAAAGAAATAATTGTAAAGCATTATCAACATAACTATATTTGATGCTATAATATATAACCCTAAAGGCTATAAATTCAACTATTTAAACCCAAAAAAATAAACTTATGAAATTCTACAAAAATTTAAAATTGCGCACCAACGATCCAGTTGTTGCTGGCAAGGAAATAAAAAATGCACTAAAAGAGTATAAAGTTGTTAAAGTAACTCCAGAATGGTACCTTAATGATTTACGTAAGTTTTATGACGTAGTGACTGAACAAATTGGTGAAGTCAATAAAATTAGAGAAGACTTTACAAAAGGTGGAGCTGAAACAGGTGAAAAATGGATGGAAATACAATATGACCATGACATTCCGGATATGGCTGCATTCCGTCATAGTAAAAATGCTCAACCATTGCACACTGATGAATCTTACAGATTCACAGGAGGAGTTAGGCTATTTTATTGCGTGAACATGGCTGAAGAAGGTGGTGAAACTACTTTTGTTGATGGTCCTGTTTTAATTGATTACCTTAAAAATTATGATCCAGAGTTTTTAAAAGAATTAACAACTGAAGAAATAAAGTACTCAAAGGCAGATAATTCAAGAACCGAAAAGATCATAGATATAAGTCCAGAAGGTGATATCAATTTTAACTTCAACTACTTTTGCATAGATAAAAATGAAACAGAGGCACACAAAGACCTAAACAAACGCTTTCATGAATTTTTACAAAACCAAGTTGCCAATTCTTATATGATGGAAAAAGTACTACTCAGACCTGGAGAGGGCTTGGCATGGTGGGATAGACCTGTATTACATGGAAGAAACTCTTATAAGGCAGGTAAAACGAATGATAGATTAATTTGGAAAACTGGGGTAAAGTGGAGTGAGTCATGAAAAAAAAGCTCATTAGAATAACCACGGTTTCTATGGCTCTTACAACTTTATTAAAAGGTCAACTAAGGTTTATGGACCAATATTTTGATGTATTGGCTGTGTCTTCTGGTGGTGGTACTTTTGACGATGTTGCTAAAAATGAAGGGGTTAAAACCCATCCTTTAACCATGTCTCGTACCATAACTCCTTTTAAAGATTTAATATCATTATACAAACTTTACAAACTCTTTAAAAAGGAAAGACCATTCATCGTGCACACACATACACCTAAGGCTGGGACTTTAGGTATGATTGCTGCAAAACTCGCTGGTGTTCCTCATCGTATGCACACCATTGCAGGTTTACCTTTACTTATAGCTACTGGGCCTAAAAGGGTATTATTAAATACGGTTGAAAAAATAACATATGCCTGTGCAACCAAAATTTACCCAAACTCCTTTGCAATGAAGGATATTATCATACAGCAAGGATTTACTAAGGAGTCCAAGTTAAAGGTTATAGAAAAAGGTAGCACTAATGGTGTAGATACCGATCATTTTGATCCAAAACTATTTGATGAAGCTTCTAAATCTAAATTAAAAAGTGAGTTAGGTATAGGAAAAGAAGACTTAGTATTTGTTTTTATAGGAAGAATCGTTAAAGATAAAGGTATGAATGAGTTGATGCATACTTTTGCAAAACTAAATGCAGATTATCCAAATACAACGCTTTTACTTGTTGGTCCTTTTGAAGATCATTTAAATCCATTGTTACCAGAGTCTTACGATTTAATTAAAAATCATACCAAGATAACTCATGTAGGCTATCAAAAAGATGTTAGACCATACTTTGCAATTTCTGATGTATTAGCTTTTCCAAGTTACAGAGAAGGCTTCCCAAATGTTGTTATGCAGGCTGGAGCTATGGGATTAGCGAGTATAGTTACAGATATTAATGGGTGCAACGAAATCATTGACGAAGGGAAAAATGGTTTAATTATTCCACCTAAAAATGAAGATGCGCTATTGGATGCAATGAAATATATGATTAATCATCCTACAGAAAGATTAAAAATGGCGAATTCATCACGGTCAAAAATTGAAACTAATTATCAGCAAAAAATTGTTTGGAACGCGTTATTGAAAGAATATCAAACCTTAAGTTAGCATGTATACAAAATATTTAAAAAGGCCTCTAGATATCATTGCATCATTAATTGGTGTTATATTGCTATCACCAATCATTTTAGTTATTGCTTTAATGTTGTTTGTATCAAATAAAAATAATCCGTTTTTTTTGCAACCAAGAGGTGGTTTTAAAAATTCCGTGTTTAACATCATTAAATTTAAAACCATGAATGATAAAAAAGATAGTGAGGGCAATTTATTATCTGATGATAAACGAGTTACAAAGTTTGGTAAATTTTTGAGAAAATACTCAATTGATGAATTGCCGCAACTTATCAATGTATTAAAAGGTGATATGAGTTTAATTGGTCCAAGACCATTTCACGCTAGGTATATTGATTTGTATTCTGATAGACAAAAAGAAAGACATAATGTTAGGCCTGGACTTACTGGTTGGGCTCAAATTAATGGTAGAAATAACATAACTTGGAAAGAAAAATTTGAATTGGATTTATATTATGTTGACAATCAAAGTTTCAAACTTGATGTATCAATAATTATCAAAACAATATTAAAAGTGTTGAAGCCTACTGATGTAAAAATTTCTAATAATACCGTTGCAACCTCATTTAACGGTAACAATTAACAACACCTAAATTGATGAACGGTCATTTCATATTATCTCTAGATTTTGAAAAACATTGGGGAGTTTTTGATAAACGTTCAGTTGAGAGTTATAAAAGAAATTTAGAAAATGTAGATGTTGTTATTACTAAACTACTAGAACTCGCGGATGAATATGATGTAAAGTTAACTTTTGCAACCGTTGGATTTTTATTTGCTAAGAATAAAGAGGAGTTAATTAAATTTTCCCCACAAAATAAACCTACTTATTTTAACAAAAAGAGATCTCCTTACCATCTTATAAAATCAATTGGAAATTCAGTACAAGATGATCCTTTTCATTATGCTTTGCCTTCAATTGAAAAAATAAAAGCTAATGGCAATCATGAAATTAGCACCCATACCTT
>CAZRDG010000257.1:0-3860 GCA_964598775.1 uncultured Lacinutrix sp. | reverse complement strand
ATTAGGGCACGTTACTACTTCATCAGCGTAAGGGATTACAGGATTTGGAACGTTTGAACCAAACGTAATCACATTAAATTCTTGTATAATGGACTGACAAGGTGCTGCTGCTGTATTAAATACATAATACGTTCCAATTGCGGTTACAGTGATAGATTGAGTTGTGCCAATTTCAGGAGTTCCTGACGGACTTGTTGACCATGAATACGAATCATAACCATCAGCAGCGGTTAAAACCACACTAGCACCACACAAAATGACATCCTCATTAAAAGTACAGTTAAGATCTGCTAAAAAATTAGTAGCTCCTGGATTCAATAAACATCCAGTATTAGCGCTAATACTAGGATCATCAGTGATAGTAAATGTTGGATTTAATGTTCCATTATATGTTGCGTATGCCTGATTACTAATTATATTAGAACAGGCATCACTTAACAAACTACAATCTGTTACGACGGTTACTCTAAAGCGAATTTCTAAAACCGGATCGTTTTCTTCAACAACAGAATTGTCAACTTCAAAAATAATTTCTCTAGTAACAGGATTATAACTTTGAACAGTAACTCCTGGTGGTAATGAAACAATATCTGCTGGATAATTAAAAATAATGTTTGTAGGTAGAATATCTCTTATTATTAGATTTGTGGCATCATCATTTCCTGTGTTTTGAAATCCAATCACATAATTTAGCTCATCTCCAAGATTTACGGTTTGACCTCCAATATCGTTTCCAGCTGTATCTTCCACTATTTTAGTGAGTACAATATGAGGTTCAATAATATCAACTGCCAAAGCAAAAAAGTATGGGAAATATGTATCTCCACTAGTTTCTAAACGAACTGTGGCATCTGTTGCATCATTAGCAATTACAGCATTTCCTGGATTTGGGACAACCATGACTCCTGTATCAAAACCTAAAGTGTTCGTGCTATTGGGATTCCTATTATTTACTGGCAAAGCACTTAACTGAGTAACAGAACTATTAAAAAAATTGGTAGCAGGTCTATCCACGGTTGAAAGGTTTAAGCCATTAAGCAACAACTGATCTCCTAAAATCGGACTATCACCCTCTAAAGTTGCAAATGCAAAATTTGCTCTAACTGGAGCTGGCGCTGGAATAGTTCTAAAACCTGATACAGGAATATCTAGTGTTGGATTTCCTCCTGCCACACTAATGGCACTAAAACCATCAAAACTTGTTATGGATTTTCCTGGAAGAGTTGGATCTTCAAAAACAATAAAAAGCGACCATCCTGCAGAATAACCCGTTCCATTGTATGGATTAAAAGAACCTGTTTCTCCTTGAGCACTAGAAACATTAGCCACAGTATAGGTTCCTAAATCAGTTGTTAAACCAGTTAGAATAGACGTGACATCTGCATAGCACGCATAAGAAAAACTGTTACCACCATCAACTGAAGTACCATTGGCTTCAAAAATAACAGTTCCAGTAATATCGTTGTAACCACCTGTTGGTCCTTTAAACTTAACATCTGTAATGGACTCTGGTCCATTTGTTACAGCTCCCCAATATAAACCAGCATGAATAATTTGATAACAATTTGGGTTGGCTATAGTCAGATCTGCACTACTTGAACTAAATGTTGAGGCATCTGTATCAATGTCGATATAGCGCATATCAACATTATGATTGTATACTGAATTATCATTAAAAGCATTATTATCTGGTCCTAGAATATTATTTCCAATTAAAACGATGTCCCCTTTAACATCCTGATTAAATCTCGGAGTAAACGGAACATAATTTTGCGCAAAGGCCTGTAAACCAAATAATAGTAATACAACAACAAGGGAAGCTTTAGTATAAGTAGGTTTTTTCATGATGGTATTTATTTTGCATTTTTTTTTAGTTGGGACCGTTAAAAAAAATGCGCACTCTTTGTCTTAAAATAATATCAATCGATAATTCATCAAATCTAATCAAATCTTCCATGTAATACTAATATAATCGATATAATACACAAAAAAAGAAGCTTTTTCCTACATAAATATTTTTTTCAGCTAATGCTAAACATTTGCTTTTTATAATTTACTAATCTTATAGTAAGATTTATGAAATCGAAATAATTTGAATCTTCAGAAAATTATTATTGAAATTTGTGTGAGTTAAAATGAAATTCGATTGTAACTAATGGAATACTATTACAATTGGATAACAAATAAAAGCATTATTTGGCTTGTTATTATAAATAAGATGTGTTCTTAAATATAAGCGTTATTATAGTTCTTTAATAGATAACTATGTTTTCATGTGTTAGAAAAAGCCTATAACACACATTATAATTTAATTTTCAATTTTTACTACAGACATTTTGCTATTATATGGCTTGGTCTCACTTGACTTCATCGCTCTTCTTGCTTCATCAATACTATTAAATTTGTTGTAATAAATATAATATTTACTTGTATTGACATCGTAAAAGAAGTTTATATCTGCTTGTCCTGTTGCGATTGCTTTTGTAATGAAATCATTTCGTTTACTAACATCAGAATGAATTGCTAAAACAACATAATAGCCATTTTCTTCATTCTTTACATTTTTAACAATCTGTATATTATCTAAAATACGTTCTTCACCAAAATCAAAGTCCTTTTCGGTAAATTGACTTATACCAACAATTGTACTTTGTTTTATCTGATTTAAAGTCGCCCTATCTTTTTGATATCTATCTTCTTCATTATCATAAACGGCACGTTTAATTCTTCGTTTACGTTCAAACTCAATTCCTATTTTAATTGCATCTAACCTCGTAATCAATGATGCTTTAGCTTGAACTGATCGCTGTTGCTCTTCTTTAAGTTTTTGTATTTCATCTTTATAGTACTGATTTGTTGCATCATTTGAATTAGTTACTTTTTTAAGTCGTTCATTATATTGATTTTCTAAATCAGTAATGTTTTTATTTCGCTCATTAATAGAATTATCAACATCTATCAATAAAGCTTCTAAAGCCTGATTTTCGGCAGCGACACTCTTAAATGGTTTAGGGGCTTGAAAAATACCTTGCTCACTTAAATCATTTTCTTCTTTTAAATCTTTTAGGTCGTTGTTTTTATTTTCTACAGCCTCACTCAGCTGGGCTAATAATTGCTCTTGCTTGGCTTTTGAAGTTTTAGCAGCCTCTGTTATGTTAAACATTGAAATGGCTAAATCATCTTTATGAGTGACTTCCAATTCAACTGCAGCTTCTGCAGCCAAACGTGCTTCTTTATCTCCTTTAGCTTTAAGTTCTATCTCTTTCAATTTTTCTTCTGCAATACGTGCTTCTTCATCTGCTTTGGCTTGAGCCTCTGCTTCTTGAGCTAATCGAGCCTCCTCTTCTTTCTTAGCTTTAGCCTGTAATTCAATCTCTTTCAATTTTTCTTCTGCAATACGTGCTTCTTCATCTGCTTTGGCTTGAGCCGCTGCTTCTTGAGCTAAACGAGCTTCCTCTGCTTCCTTAGCTTTAGCTTGTAATTCTATTTCTTTAAGCTTCTCTGCCGCTATTCGTGCCTCTTCTTCTGCTTTAGCTTGGGCTGCTGCTTCTTGTACACGTCGAGCCTCCTCATCTTTCTTAGATTTAGCCATGGCTTCTTGATCCAGACGAGCTTCTTCTGCCTTAGCCTGTCTGGCTTTAAGTTGAGCTGAAGTGTTAGCGTTTGCAATTACTTTTCTACTTTTCTTAGGAATAACAAACGCGGTTTCTTCATCGTTCCCACCGTAATAGTAATTTTCCTTCTTCTTAAATTTATACGCCAAAGTGATCTCATGCGAAGGTCCAAAAGTTGTTAAATCACCAATAGCTTTTTCAAAATTATATTCTATTGCAATTTGCTCAGTAATATTTAGCCCTAAT
>CAZRDG010000256.1:0-3869 GCA_964598775.1 uncultured Lacinutrix sp. | reverse complement strand
ATAATTGTCGCTTGCAAACTTTCCTGAATACTATTAAAATGTGCTGCAACCAGAACAACGTTTGGCTTAGGTAAAGGCACTAAATTAAGTTTAATTTCTGTGGTGAATGCTAAAGTACCTTCTGATCCACATAGCAACTCACAAAAATTAAAACTCTTATTTGTTGTTTTAGTAAAAATATTAGTATCTAACAACGCATCAACAGCATAGCCTGTATTGCGACGTGAAACCGTTTTCTTTGGGAAATTATTTTCTATTTCTTGTTGTACTTCTTCATTAGATAAAGCATCATATATTTGACGATAAATCTTTCCTTCTAAAGTTTGAGCTTGAGATTTCTTTTTGAAATTATCAAAAGATTGTTGATTAAAAACAGCTTCACTTCCATCACTTAAAATAGTTCTTAATTCTATGACATGATCTCTAGTTGAACCATAAACAATAGATGTTGATCCACAGGAATTATTACCAACCATTCCACCAAGCATGCATCTATTCGCTGTGGAAGTGTTAGGTCCAAAAAATAAACCATAAGGTTCTAAAAATACATTCAACTCATCACGAACAACTCCAGGTTGTACTCTTACCCAATTTTCATTGGTATTGATTTCTAGAATTTGATTAAAGTGTTTGGATATATCTACAACAATTCCATCACCAACACATTGTCCAGCCAATGAGGTTCCGGCAGCTCTAGGGATGAGCGATATTTTTTCCTGGTTTGCAAACCTTATCAATTCTTTTATATCGTTACTGTTTTGAGGTAAGGCTACTGCCAATGGTAATTCTCTGTACACTGAAGCATCAGTCGCATAGAGTGTTTTCATCATACTGTCATAATGGAGCTCGCCTGATAATAAGTCTTGTAATATATTAAGTTTGGTATTCAAGTTGAAATCAAAATTGTGATATAAAGATATTTAAATAAATAGGTTTTATGCTATAGTTTTTTAGGAAGTTAACAAACGTTAAAAAAAAACTAATTTCTTAAAAATTGTTCCAAAATTATTAACTTGGTGTGTTCTCAATCTACATGCTTTAAAATCCCACTTATTTTAATTTAGAATTAAATATTAATCAACAAAAAATGGATATTTTATGAAACGAAGAAATTTTATTCAATATGCTGGTTTAGGTGCTGGTGCCTTGATGATGCCTTCGCTTTTGATGGGAAATAATATTTCCGCAGAAGCGTTGCTAAATCCTGGCTTAGACGTC
The DNA here is from genome assembly GCA_964598775.1 of uncultured Lacinutrix sp. GTDB lineage: Bacteria > Bacteroidota > Bacteroidia > Flavobacteriales > Flavobacteriaceae > CAJQLB01. Next base: position 2,651 of record CAZRDG010000256.1, on the reverse strand, counting down.
GCTGCCAAAAAACAATTGGCAGATGTTGCGCTTAATACAGCAAGGTCATTAGGAGCTTCATATGCTGATGCTCGAATAGGTAGATACCTAAATCAGTATGTATTTACCAGAGAAGATAAAGTACAAAACGTTGTCAATACAGAGTCATTTGGTATTGGAGTAAGAGTTATTGCTAACGGAACTTGGGGCTTTGCCTCCACAAACAACGTATCACCTGACGGAATTAAGAAAGCCACTGAACAAGCGGTTGCCATCGCAAAAGCGAATTCTAAAATTCAAAAAGAAGATGTAGTTCTCGCGCCAGTTAAATCTCATGGAGAGGTGTCATGGAAAACACCAATTGTAAAAGACTTTAAAGATGTTCCTGTAGCAGAGAAGGTGGACTTGCTGCTAAGTGCTAATAAAGCTGCAATGGACAATGGTGCTAACTTTGTGAATTCTGCCTTATTTATGGTTAATGAGCAAAAATACTTTGCTTCTACTGATGGCTCTTATATAGATCAAGATGTTCATAGAATTTGGCCAACTTTTGGTGTTACGGCTATTGATAGATCTGCAGGTAAATTTAAATCTCGTCAAGCCCTTAGCGCTCCGATGGGATTAGGATATGAATATATGGATGGCTTAGCATCGGAAAAAATTGCTGGTCCAGAAGGAACTGGTTTAATCGGATATAGAAACAGTTATGACATTATCGAAGATGCAACCTTGGCTGCACAACAAGCAAAACAAATGCTTTCGGCAAAATCTGTTGATGCTGGAAAATATGACTTAGTACTTGATCCAAACCACTTAGGATTAACCATTCACGAATCAGTTGGACATCCATTAGAATTAGACCGAGTTTTAGGCTACGAAGCCAATTATGCTGGAACTAGTTTTGCCACTTTAGATAAGTGGAAGTCTGGTGACTTTAAATATGGAAGTGATATTGTAAACTTAGTGGCTGATAAAACTCAGGTTGGTTCTCTTGGTGCTGTTGGTTATGATGACGAAGGGGTTAAAACCAAAAAATGGGATCTGGTTCGTAATGGTATATTGAAAAATTACCAAGCGATTCGTGATCAAGTTCATATGATTGGACAAAATGAGTCTCACGGTTGTTGTTATTCACAAAGTTGGAACGATGTACAATTCCAGCGAATGCCTAACGTATCGTTAGAACCTGGAAAAGAAAAATACTCTATCAATGACATGATTAAAGATGTTGAAAAAGGAATTTATATTGCTGGAAGAGGATCTTACTCTATAGATCAACAACGTTATAACTTCCAATTTGGTGGAACTGTATTTTATGAAATTAAGGACGGAAAAATAGCAGGTATGCTTGACGATGTTGCTTACCAATCAAACACACAAGAGTTCTGGAATTCTTGTACTAAGATTTGTGATGAAAGTGATTACCGAATTTTCGGTTCATTCTTTGACGGAAAAGGACAACCTTCACAGGTTAGTGCTGTATCGCATGGTAGTTCAACTACTCGTTTTAATGATGTTAATGTAATTAATACAGGTAGAACTATTTAATTATTCGTTTTACAAAAAATAAAAAATACAATGGCAATATATACAAAAGAAGAAGCAAGACGCATTATGGAAAAAGCCTTGAGCTTTTCAACTGCTGATGCTTGCGAAGTCAATTTAAGTGGAAGTGAAAGCGGCAACATACGTTACGCCAGAAACACGGTTTCTACAGCTGGCCACAGATCTAATCAAAACTTAGTAGTTCAATCTAATTATGGTAAAAAATATGCAACGGCTACTATTGATGAATTTGATGACGAATCCTTAAAAAAGGTCGTTAAACGTTCTGAAGAACTTGCAAAAATATCTCCTGAAAATCCAGAGTTCATGGGAATTTTAGGACCTCAAACTTATGACGAATCTGTTACACATATTGATGCAACTGCAAACATAACACCAGATTTTAGAGCAAAAGTTGCAAATAGCAGTATAGAACCAGCAGCAGCAAAAGATGTTACTGCAGCAGGTTTTTTAGATGATTCAGCAGGATTTTCTGCGATGATGAATACTAAAGGACTATTTGCATATAACAAGGCTACAAATATCAATTTTACAGTAACGATGCGCAGTAATGATGGTACAGGTTCTGGCTGGGTTACTAGAGATTATAATGATGTCAGAAAATTTGATGCTGCCGAAGCATCTAAAATTGCAATTGATAAAGCCTTAATGTCTCGAGAAGCTAAAGCAATTGAGCCAGGCAAATATACTGTTATACTTGAGCCTGCAGCATCAATTGGACTGCTCGGAAATATGGGTGGCGCTTTAAATGCTCGTACTGCTGATGAAGGTAGAAGTTTTATGTCTAAAGAAGGTGGTGGCACCAAATTAGGTCAAAAAATTGTTGATGAACGCGTGAATATCTGGTCAGATCCATTGCATCCTGAAGTTCCTACTGGTACATGGAATGGTGAAGGTATGCCTTTAAAGAAAACCAGTTGGATTGAAAATGGTGTTGTTAAAAATCTAGCCTACGATCGTTTTTGGGCACAAGAAAAAGGTGTTGAAGCCGTACCGTTTCCTTCAAACATTATTATGGAAGGCGGTACTGCATCATTGGAAGATTTGATAAAAGACACAAAAAAAGGAATTCTAGTCACGCGATTATGGTATATCCGAGGTGGAGA
>CAZRDG010000255.1:0-3909 GCA_964598775.1 uncultured Lacinutrix sp. | reverse complement strand
CCACCATTCATGGTATATTGGTCTAAAACATATTTTTCTTCTTCAGTAAAGGATTCTGTTGGTTTTGCTGAAATGATTAAGTCATAATCGTTAAGATTTTTTAAAGTATTTTCAGCATTATTAGAGACACTGTCTAGAGTAAAAGGAGCGATATAATAGTAATCACGAAGCGCTGTAACAAAATCTGCAATGTTTTTATTTTCAAGTTGGCCATTTCCTCTTAAAACCGCTATTTTTCGTCGTTTAGGATTCACTAGCTTACTAAATCCATCAGCAAAAGCGTACTCCAAATGCTGTACAGAATTAGTCACTAATTCTTGCTGATTTGCTCCAATTTTACTTTTAATTAGTGGAATTTCTACAGTGGTTTCACCATAGCTTGCCAAGGCCCAAGGAATAATAATTTCTTCACTGCTTTTGCCATTTTCCTGAACACTCAATCGCATTGGTGTTAAACCACGTTCAACAAGTAATTGTAAGTTTTGATCACGAACCGTTTCATCTTCTAATGGGTTTATAAAACCAAACTTAATGTTACTATTTTCATCTGAAAATTCTTCGAGCAATTGCCTGGTTTCGTCTTGTAATCGCCTGAATTCAGAAGGGAAGTCGCCTTCTAGAAAAACATCAATAAAGATAGGCTCATCAGCACTTTTTACAATATCTAAGGTTGCTTGGCTTAAGGTGTAACGTTTGTCTTGTGTGAGGTCAAAACGTTTATAAAAACCTTGTGTAAATATATTAATCACGATCAACCCAAGACCAATCAGAAGTACAGGTTTTATAGCTTTAAATGGGATTTTCTCTACACTAATTCCTAGTGTGGTTAATAGAATAAAAATAGTTGTGACCGAAAGGAAATAAAGCAAATCTCGAGTATCAATAATACCGCGACTTAGGCTTTCATAATGTGCTTGCATTCCCAAATCACCAACAGCTATGAAATCAGCTAAGCTTTCAAAACCTATATAAAAGAACAAACAAGTAAAAACAGAAATTATAAAAGCAACGATTTGATTCTTGGACAGTGACGATGAAAACACACCAATAGCAGTGTAAGAAGCCACCAAAAACAACAAGCCAATATAGGAGCCAATTGTACTTGCTATATCCAAATTTCCAGATGGATTACCTAATTTATAGACTGTGTATACGTATAACAGAGTAGGAATTAAAGCTATAACGATCAATACGACTGCACCACAATATTTACCTAACACAATCTGTAATTTAGTGATAGGTCTTGTTAAAAGCAACTCAAGAGTGCCTTGACGTTTTTCTTCTGAAAAACTTCGCATCGTTACTGCGGGAATCAGAAAAATTAAAACCCAAGGTGCTAAGGTGAAAAAAGAGGTGAGGTCTGCAAAGCCATAATCCAGAATATTAAATTCGTTTTTAAATAGCCAAAGAAACAATCCGTTAATGATTAAAAATATAGCCAAAACCAAGTATCCTATTGGTGAGGCAAAAAACGAAGTAATTTCTTTTTTTAGTAATGCAAACATTAAGGTAAACTTACAATTTTATCCACACTCCAAGCTTGTGGCTTATCATTAAACAATGGTTTAGTCTGCGACCAGACTTGTTTGAATAACTCAGAGGTTCTGTAATGCTCTAAATATGAGGCATCGTCCCAATAGCTATACGTGAAAAATATATTTGAATCGTGCTGCTCTCTATACAATTCTAAATAACGGCAACCTTCAAAATTTCGTATATGCTGCTTAACTGAATGAAAATCACTTAAAAATGTTTCAATATGCTTGGGGTCAAAACTCATTTTTACAATTCTAACTAACATACTATCCATTTAAAAAGTTAACGGTTATGGTGTCTCTCATTTCTAATCCCATTAAGGTTGAAGCGCTGCCAACTGTTGAGCTATTACTTTTGTATACCGCAATTTCTAAGTAATTGGATGAGTTAAACACAACTAAGCCTCGTCCTTCATCAAAGCGTTTGTCTTCAGGTAAACTAAAATCTACTACATCACTGTATTTGGTGTAAATAGTTTTGAATTTATAATTTCTCGCAGAGACTTCAAAAGGGCGACCTTTTTGAATGTCTTCAAAGAACTTCTTTTTGATGTTGGAAACGACATTACCATAATTATCAACATAAATCACATTTCCAATAATTTGAGTCTGCTCATCATTCACAAATGGAATGATATTTTTTATAGGTTTTATGTCACTTATTTTTTTACCAATAACCTCGAGCGTTCCGCCACGTGCAATGTGACATGCCACTTTTACAAACACATCAAGAACTGGAAAACTCGTTGGTAATTTATCATGAATATTGATTTCTACAATTTTTTCTGGAGCAATTTCAGCACAAATCATGCTCATAATCCCATTATTTGCGCATACAAAATAATGGTCATCCAACTTCATAGCAATATGCTTGTTTTCTTCATTGATTTCAGAATCAATTCCAATGATATGAATAGAGCCCTTTGGAAAACTACTGTAGGCATTTTGTATAATATAAGCCGCCTCAGGAATATTAAAGGGTGAAACCGAATGTGAGATATCAACAATTCTAACCTCAGGCATTTCAGTGTAAATAGCTCCTTTTATTGCGCCAGCAAAGTGATCTTTCTCTCCAAAATCGGTTGTTAGTGTAATGATTGCCATTGGCAAATTTGTTGATATTTTTTTAATTGGGTTGCTAGTAAATTTTGTACTTTTAAGCCATACAAAACTAATAAATCCAAAGTGATTTATCTTATAAAATTTTTCAGCATTTGAACGAACTAATAATCGAGCTTGAAGAGGTAAGCCCAAAAGAATTTTTTGGAGCACAAAACACCAATATTGAATTACTAAAAAAACACTTCCCAAAATTAAAAATTGTTGCACGTGGAAATAAATTAAAGGCTTTTGGCGATGAAGAATTGCTAGAAGAATTTGATCGACGTCTCACTATGCTCATGACCCATTTTGGAAAATATAATAAACTTGATGAAAACGTTATTGAGCGAGTGCTAACGAGCCAGAGCAGTGATGATTATCAAACATCAGATTCTAGTGGCGCTGTGCTTGTGCATGGTGTAGGTGGTAAGTTGATTAAAGCACAAACGGCCAATCAACGTAAGTTAGTTGAAAGCATGCGTAAAAATGATATGGTATTTGCTATTGGTCCAGCTGGAACAGGAAAAACCTATACTGGAGTTGCCTTAGCTGTTCAAGCTTTAAAAAGTAAAGAAGTCAAGCGTATTATTTTGACAAGGCCTGCTGTAGAAGCTGGCGAAAACTTGGGATTTCTTCCAGGAGATTTGAAAGAAAAGCTAGACCCTTATATGCAGCCATTGTATGATGCCTTGCGCGATATGATTCCTCACGAAAAGCTAGAAGGTTATATTGAAAATGGAACCATACAAATTGCACCTTTAGCCTTTATGCGTGGTCGTACTTTAGATAATGCCTTTGTCATCTTAGACGAAGGGCAGAATACCACTCATGCACAAATGAAAATGTTCTTAACCAGAATGGGTAAAAATGCTAAATTTTTACTTACAGGTGATCCAGGACAAATAGATTTACCAAGACGCACCATATCTGGACTAAAGGAAGCCTTACTCATATTAAAAGATGTTGAAGGTGTTGGAATCATTTTCCTTGATGATAAGGATGTAATTCGTCACAGCCTTGTGAAAAAAGTAATTGCTGCATATAAGAATATTGAAAATAGAGAATAAAATTTGATGAGTAAAACCATAATCGACACTAATTTTAACTTTCCTAATCAAAAAAGTGTATACAAGGGCAAAGTTCGCGAAGTTTACAATATAAATGACGAGCAATTAGTCATGATTGCTACAGATAGACTTTCTGCTTTTGACGTCGTGATGCCAAAAGGTATTCCTTATAAAGGTCAAATCTTAAATCAGATTGCAACTAAAAT
>CAZRDG010000254.1:0-3927 GCA_964598775.1 uncultured Lacinutrix sp. | reverse complement strand
CGTTGAATATTTCAGTGAGTTGCGGTGTTGTTGTTTGGGATTTGTTTTGTAAGTTAAAAAAGCCCATCTAAATCTTCCCAAAGGGAAAACTTTTTTGTCATTCCGCACTTGATGCGGAATCTACTAACTATTTAAAACACTGTGGATTCCTGCCTCCGCAGGAATGACAGAAATATTTAACTTGATTTTAATTTTTTAAATAGGTAACTTCGTTTATCATCGATATAAACAATTAAAAAGTTCATATCTTAACATTCAAAGCAATCTGAAAAAATCACGAAATGCAAAAAAACTTCTGATTACACTTCTAATGTTTGCGTTGTTCAATTTCAGTTTCGGACAAAACTCAAATATGATAATTCAAGTAAATGACAAATTAGTGACATTTGACATTAGTGTAATGCACCTTGTTTTTGAGAACAATAAAAAAGAAATAGAAAGCACACAGATAAACTACATTCCTGGAAAACTAATTATATCAGACTATGCTTGGGGAAAAATAAACTCTGACTCAACAAAAAAGATAACTCTAAAATTTAATTATAACACTTACAAAAAAAACCGACAAAAAATCGGAAATTTTCAAGTGGATTTGACAAAAACGATTTTGGAACAACCCTATGTGATTTTAAACATATACGATTTTAGAAACCGAAAGTATAAGAGGTGGTATCAATATCTTACCGAAAAAGATTTTTTAGCGGAATTAAGATATCCAAACAGTGGAATTTATGCTAGACAAAAATAATAACCCATGCACATAAATGTATAACCAAAATCCAAATCACACCTTACAAATCTCATCCAACACCCAAAGATAATCTTCACGATTTTTTACAAAATCGCGTTCTGAAATATCAATGATTTTCACATTAAATTCTGGATGGTTTTTTAAGAAGTCTAAGTAACCTGAGTTAATTTTATCTAAGTAATCGTCTTCAATATCTTGCTCGTAATTGCGTCCGCGTTTTTTAATATTTTTTTGAAGCCGTTCTGTGTTCTGGTATAAATACACATACAAATCTGGCTTGGCAATGTCCTTATACACTTGGTAAAATAATTTTCTATACAGTCTAAACTCGTCTTCAGGCAAGGTAATTTTAGAGAAAATAAGCGACTTAAACACATCGTAATCGCTCACAATAAAATCTTTAAACAAATCCAATTGCGATAAATCATCACTAATTTGTTGGTATCTATCTGCCAAAAACGACATTTCTAAGGTAAAGGCATAACGCTGTGGTTCCTTGTAAAACTTTGGCAAAAACGGATTATCTGCAAAGCGCTCTAAAATCAATTTAGCATTAAACTCTCTCGAAATTTGAGTTGCCAAACTCGTTTTTCCTGCACCAATATTCCCTTCAATTGCGATGTAATTATATAATGAGAAATCGTAGGATTTACTTGGATTTTTCAACCAAATATTAATAGGTTCAACCTCACTTTTATCCTTACAATTTTCAAGCAACTCAGACACTAGTTTTTTCTTTTTTGAATGCTCAACTTGAGGCGCAATATCACTAAGAGGTTTCAATACAAATCTACGTTTATGCATTTCTGGATGCGGAACCGTTAATGATTTTGTGTTGATGACCTCATCCTCGAAGAAAATAATATCTAAATCGATAATTCTAGATTCGTATCCTTTTGATTTGTCTCGTGTTCTCCCTAATTCCTTCTCAATTTTAAGCAATACTTGCATTGCGGTTTTAGGTTTGAGGTGCGTTTCAACAATAAGACATGCATTAAAAAAAGCATCACCATCAAAACCCAAAGCTTTAGTTTTATAGACCCTTGAAATACTTAAAACATAACCCAATTTTTGATGAATTAAATCAACGGCATTTTGCAAGTTCTTAAACTTGTCACCTTTATTACTGCCTATTGAAATGTAGATGTTTTTAGGTTGATTCATACGAGTTCGCAAAATAACTAAAACAAAAATTAATAGGTTATATTTACCAAACGTATTTATTCACAATTTTTTATGACGATAAAAGATAAGCTTTTAGCACAACGCATATACATGCTCCTTGGAGCATTATTTATCACATCTTTGGTGGTCTCAAACTTAATTTTTCAGAAGTTTTTTTATTGGTATCCTTTTAACCTTGAAATTTTTGGAGCCAGTTTGTTTGAAATCTCAGTTGGTATTTTACCCTATCCAATAACCTTTTTAATCACTGATTTAATTAGCGAGATTTATGGTAAAAAACGTGCCAATCAAGTTGTGGTTACAGGAATTTTTGCTTCAGTGTTTTCACTGCTCATTATTTTGGTAGCTGACACTGTTCCCGCAATAGAAAACTCACCTGTTAATGATGCCTTGTTTACCAAAGTGTTTGGTCAATCGGTTATAGCTGTGTTTGCAAGTATGACGGCTTATTTATTTGCTCAATTTATTGACATTCAAATTTATCATTTCTGGAAACGACTGACAAAGGGCAAACACTTATGGCTCAGAAATAACTTTTCGACTTGGTTTTCGCAGTTTATTGATACGTTTTCCATTTTAACACTATTATGTTCTTTTGGAGTTTTACCCTGGGAAAGCTTCAAAGGCTTGTTAATCAGTGGTTTTTTATTTAAAGTGATGGTGGCTGCCTTAGATACACCTTTCCTGTATTTAGGAGTTTATTTATTCAGAAAACGCTTTAATTTAAAAGTGAACGAAGAAATTGAGCTCATTTAATACTTTGTTAAGACTTATTTCTCCATTTTAAACGTATATAGTGATGTAAACCAACTTGTATGAAGAAAGTATTTAAAATAATAGGTGTTATATTATTGATTTTTGTGTTGATTTTAGTTGCAATTCCTTTTGTGTTGGAATCCAAAATTGATGCTATTGTTCAAAACTATGCAGATAAAAATATTAATGCTAAGGTAGCATTTGATGATGTTAGCTTGAGCTTAATTAGCAGTTTTCCGAATGCTGAAGTAACTATTAGCAATCTAAACATTACCAACTACGATCCGTTTAAAGATGAAACCTTTACTACAGCAAAATCTATTGGTTTAAAAATGGCCATCAAAGAACTTTTTAAAAACCAAGATGACGATCCTATTGCCATTACAAGCGTGACTATTGATGAAGCTTTAATGACATTAAAAGAAAATAAAACTGGAGCAACCAATTGGGATATTTTTAAAACTCAAAAATCTAGTGAATCCGATGTTGAAAGTGGTTTTAAAATTAATATTGAAGATTACGAAATTACCAATAGTGCAGTCACCTATATTGACGAAAACTCAAATACAGCAGTGCATGTAAGCAGTTTAAATCACTCAGGGAATGCATTATTTACTGATGTCATTTCAGAATTGGATACTGAATCTGAAGCCAACGTGAGCTTAAGTGTTGACAATGCTTCTTATCTTGAAAACAACCACGTGACATTAGATGCTTTAATTGATTTGAACTTAAAGGAAAACAGATATACGTTTAAAGAGAACAAAGGGTTTATCAATCAATTGCCTTTAGAATTTAATGGCTTTGTTGAGCTAAAAGAAGAAGGACAACTTATAGATATTACGTTTAAAAACCCTGAATCGTCATTTAAAGATTTTTTGGCTGTTATGCCTGAGCGCTATGCTAAAAACTTAGACAATGTAGAAACTTCAGGCGACTTTAAAGTTGAGGGCATCATCAAAGGATTAATGTCTGAAACTACCATTCCTACCATTGATATAAAAATGGTGTCTGATAATGCGTCGTTTAAATATCCTAATCTTCCAAAGCGCGTTGAAAGCATCAGCATTAATGCCACAGTGAAAAATGACAATGGCAATCCTAATGATACATACATCAATTTAACCACCCTAAATTTTAAAATAGATCAGGATGTTTTTAAATCTTCAGCTATTTTGAAAAACTTGGGCAATAATACTCAAGTTGATGCTAATCTTGATGGAACACTAAACCTT
>CAZRDG010000253.1:0-3930 GCA_964598775.1 uncultured Lacinutrix sp. | reverse complement strand
CTTCAATTGAAAAAATAAAAGCTAATGGCAATCATGAAATTAGCACCCATACCTTTTGCCATTATTACTGCCATGAAGTTGGACAAACTGTTCAGCAATTTAAAGATGATTTGAAATCGTCAATTGCAATTGCAGAATCTAAGCATATTAAAATAGAAAGCATTGTTTTTCCTAGAAATATGATACGGTCCGATAAAGAAACCGATAAACAATATTTAAATGCATGCTATAAACACCAGATAAAATCATATAGAGGAAAAGAAAAAGCATTTTTTCAAAATATTCATACAACAAAATTTTATAAAAATTGGTATTTGTTTAAAATTATGAGGTTAATTGATAGTTATTTCAATATCAGCAGCCATAACACTCATAAGGTTGAATTGTTGTATAAAAATGACTCACCTCTGAATTTGCCTTCTAGTCGATTCCTAAGACCATATAGTAAAACCTTGAGTTTCTTAGAGCCTTTAAAAATACGTCGAATAAATAAAGCTATGGAATTTGCTGCTAAGCATAATGAAATGTTCCATTTATGGTTTCATCCACACAATTTTGGCACAGATACAAAAGAGAATTTTTTGAATTTAGAGAGTATATTTAAAAAATATAAATCGTTAAACGTTCAATATAATTTTGAAAGTGAAACCATGTCAGGCCTCACAAAAAAAGTTAATAACGAGCTGTAATACCAGTAATTATAGCTTACCTCCTTAAATATAATATCGTGTAAATGTGTTTTTTATCGCTTATATTTTGTATGTATAAACAGATAATAGATATTTAACCAATGAACGCATTAAAACATGAATTCAAAATTTGATTTTAAATATATTGCTTTACTAATTATTAGCCTATTATCTCTAGGTTTCGTTTGGTTTGGTGAAAAGTCAACCGTTTTGAGATTTACTGAAGAAGACGGTATTATAGAAAGTACTACAGCTGTATTTTATTTAGTTGGATTTTTAGTTGGCTTGTTAACTATACGTAAACGAAAGCATCTTTTATTACCCATAGTTTGGACTATTCTGTGTTTTATTTTTCTCGGAGAAGAAACGAGTTGGTTTCAAAGGATTCTTAATTACTCAGTACCAAATGTTGAAAAAGTTAATGTACAGAATGAGTTTAATTTTCATAATTTAAATGTGTTCGAAGGAGAAAGCTTATTTGTTGATGGTAAATTAAATAAAAACGGAGTATTAGGTTTTTTTATGTCTAGTCAGAATATGTTTAGACTAGGCTTCTTTGGTTACTTTTTATTTCTACCTATTTTATTATTAATACCAAAGTTTAAAAAATTCATGAAAAAAATTGGGTATGTTAAACCCGATTTTCAATTCATTCTAATTTTGTGTACCGTCTTTACTTTATCATTTATTTTAGCTGTGTACTCTCCTATTGATAAAAAAATGGCCTTTGCAGAGGTTAGAGAAATGCTCTATGCATTTTTTATTTTCATGTATGTGTACATATTTATTTGGCTCCTTTATAAAGTAGAACATCAAAAACTAAAAAATGAAGCAAATAGTTAATAAGACTATTGTTTATTTAAATTTTTAAATCTCTTAATAAAACTGTTATTAACCTATGAACCCTAAAATTTGGCTTTCATCACCACATATGAGCGGTAAAGAGCAAGACTTTATAAAAGAAGCTTTTGCTACAAATTGGATTGCTCCCTTAGGTCCAAACGTATCTGGTTTTGAAAATGATTTATCATCATACCTGGATGAAGGTGTCAATGTCGCTACTCTTAGTTCAGGGACAGCTGCAATTCATTTGGCATTAGTTCTATTGGATGTCAAATCTGGTGATGAAGTGATTTGTCAGAGTCTTACATTTTCAGCATCAGCAAATCCCATAGTTTATCAAGGTGCTACTCCAATTTTTGTAGATAGTGAAAAAGATACCTGGAACATTTGTCCGGAACAATTAGAAATAACGATTAAGGATAGGATTCTTAAAGGTAAAAAGCCCAAAGCAATAATTGCGGTTCATTTATATGGCATGCCTTATAATGTAGATAGAATAAACGAAATAGCTAATAATTTTGATATTCCTGTCATTGAGGATAGTGCTGAAGCACTAGGAAGTTCATATAACCAAATTAAATGCGGAACCTTTGGAGATATTTCAATTTTATCATTTAATGGTAATAAGATTATAACTACTTCTGGTGGTGGCGCATTAATTTCAAAAAATAAAGACATAAAAGATAGAGCAGTATTTCTTGCAACCCAAGCTCGCGATAAGGATGTTTCTTATTTACATTCTAATATTGGTTATAACTACAGAATGTCTAATGTAGTAGCAGGAATTGGTAGAGGGCAAATGACAATCTTAGATAGCCATGTGTCAAAAAGAAGATTTAATTTTAATTACTATAAAGAACAATTTGATTATATAGAAGCAATTGAATTCTTAGAAGAACCTATTAATAGCTTTTCAAATCGATGGCTGAGTTGTATTCTAACTCCTGATTTTCAAACTAGAGAAGCATTAAGAATAATACTTGCAAAAGATAACATTGAAACAAGACCATTGTGGAAACCGATGCATCAACAGCCTATTTTTAAAGATGCCCCTAGCTATTTAAATGGCGTTTCAGATGATCTTTTTGAGAGAGGTTTATGCTTACCAAGTGGCTCTAATTTAACTGAAAATGAATTGAATAGAATTGTTTTAAATATAAAATCTTATTTTTAAATCATGATAAATAAACTACTAGTCAAAATATCAGACAAATATGCATCAAAATGGCTCGTCCTTATTTTCGATGTCGCTGTCGTATTATTTACCTTGATAGTTTCCTACTTTATCCGTCATAACTTTAAGTTCGATTTTGATTTTTTGGTAGTTTTTAAACAGATGCCTTTCGTTGCTTTTATAGGTATTCTAAGTTTCTTACTTGTAGGATCTCATAAAGGTGTTGTTCGTTATACAGGATTTCGTGATGTTGTAAATATTGTTATTGGCGCGAACATATTGGCAACAATTTTATTAATTACAACATTCATTTCAAGAAAATATAAATTAGGTCCTGTGTTTGAATTCTCAGGCTCAATAATTTATATACATCTATTGCTGAACTTCTTATTTTTAATTGGATCTAAATTCTTTATTAAATCGATATTTAGAAGTATTATAAAAGATTCTGCAGATATAAAAAATGTGCTTATTTATGGTGCAGGTACTTCGGGATTAATCACATATGATGCATTAACCAATGATACAAAAACTAATAATCGTGTAGTTGGCTTTATTGATGATAACACTAAAAAAATTGGTAAAAAAATTAATTTATTGCCTGTTTATAGTCTTGAGGACATAACAAAAAATGCTCTCAAAAAAAATGAAGTAAATGAAGTAATTATTTCAATTCAGAGCATTGATCCTAAGCGTCTTCTAGAAATAACCACTCATTTATTTAGTCTTAATTTAAAAGTAAAAATTGTTCCACCAATCCAAAATTGGATTGATGGTGATTTAAGTGTTGGGCAAATAAAAGATGTAAAAATTGAAGATTTGTTAGGCAGAGCTCCGATACATATATCAAATCCGGAACTTGAGCACGAATATGAAAACAAAGTTATACTTATCACAGGTGCTGCTGGATCCATTGGAAGTGAAATCGCAAGAAAATTAACTAGTTATAAATATAAAAAATTGATTTTTGTTGATATCGCAGAATCTCCTCTCTATGAATTACAGCAAGAATTTGTGCTTAAAGGATATGATAATTTTTTTCCTATAATTGCAGATATCAAAGACAAGAATAGAATAGGCAATATATTTCAAGAATATAAGCCATCAATTGTTTTTCACGCCGCTGCTTATAAACATGTACCTTTGATGGAGAATAATCCATATGAAGCAGTGAAAGTCAATGTTTGTGGAACAAAAAACGTTGCCAACTTATCTGTTATTCAT
>CAZRDG010000252.1:0-3968 GCA_964598775.1 uncultured Lacinutrix sp. | reverse complement strand
AGTTAAAGACCCTTTTGTACCTTCTTCAATTTTTGCAAGTTTAGAAACTTCAACATCTGGATTACCAACGATATCACCTTCTAAAATTCCTGCTATTTGTGTTGCGGTAAATTTCACGCTATTCTGTTTAGTGTTAATGAAACAATACTGTTTAATCTAATTACTCATTTTTGTTTCAGTTGAGCAAAAGTATAAAAAAATGTCCTAAAGTTTTGCTTTAGGATAGCATATATAATACTTGGTCACAGGTTTTGACAAAACCTTCAGGTTTAAATGATCTGATGCCCTAATGATATCTTTAACTTTACCTGTTTTTAAAAGAATGTTTATTTTTTGCTCAGTTGATTGATATGCTTGATTTGTCACATCTCCTCCAAACACAAAATAAGACGCCTCTTCATGAGAAATATTGTATTTAACCATCAAATCCTTAATGTGTTTGTCAAAACTTGCGGAATTTACTTTTTTGTTTTTGAACTTGATTTTAAGAAGTTCTCTTTCCATTATCATCTGACTTAAATTCTTCAAAACAAAATCATCATGATGTTGCCATGCCTTCATTGCTGCTAAAATATCAACATCATCCAATTGAGCGAAGGTATTAAGTATATTATAATTAAAATCGGACTTTGAAACTGAGTTATTTAAAAAGAACAACAAAGCCTTACTTGCTTCAAGCTGCTCACCCTTTAAGGTGAGTTCCTTAGCGCGTTGTAATAACCTAATTAATAAGTTTTCAGCAACCAAGCTGGTTTTATGCAAATATACTTGCCAATACATCAGTCGTCTTGCTGTTAAAAACTTTTCTACAGAATAAATGCCTTTCTCTTCAATAACCAACTCGTCATCAACTACATTAAGCATCGTAATTAAGCGTTCACTATTTATGTTACCTTCTGCAACTCCAGTATAAAAACTATCACGTTTTAAATAGTCTGCTCTATCCATGTCCAATTGACTCGAAATAAGCTGATGCATGAACATTCTATCATATTCTCCCTTAAAAATTGTGATGGCCAACGTTAAACTTCCGTTAAACTCTTCGTTTAGCCGCTCCATAAAAAACAGCGAAAGCTCTTCGTGAGTGATCCCATTTACTATGCTATGTTCCATTGCATGACTAAAAGGACCATGGCCAATATCATGCAAAAGTATAGCGATTAACAAGGCGTTTTCTTCCTCTTCTGAAATTGCAACTCCTTTAAAACGAAGTATTCCAACCGCCTTTTGCATTAAAAACATACAACCCAAAGCATGATGAAATCTTGTATGATGTGCACCTGGATAAACTAAGTAAGACAAACCCATTTGTGTAATGCGTCGCAATCTTTGAAAATATTTGTGTTCGATAAGATCAAAAATTAAAGCATTAGGAATAGTAATAAAACCGTAAATTGGGTCGTTAAATATTTTAAGTTTGTTCTTTGTATTCAAACTATGACAATTAAATTTCTACAAATATAATTATATGAACAACATAAACGTCCTTTGGGTTGATGATGAAATAGATTTACTTAAGCCACACATATTATTCTTAGAACAAAAAAACTACAAAGTAACCACGTGTAATAGTGGCACTGAAGCATTAGAGATTATTAATGATATCAAATTTGATATCGTTTTTCTTGATGAAAACATGCCTGGCTTAACAGGATTAGAGACGTTAGCTGAAATAAAAGAGAAAAATGCCAATATTCCAGTGGTGATGATTACCAAGAGTGAAGAGGAATATATCATGGAGGAAGCGATTGGAAGTAAAATTGCAGATTACCTCATAAAACCCGTTAATCCACATCAAATACTTCTGAGTTTAAAAAAGAATTTAGATCACACGCGACTTGTTTCTGAAAAAACAACATCAAACTATCAGCAAGAATTCAGAAAAATTGCCATGGACATGTCTATGGTTAATAGTTATGAAGAATGGGTTGAACTTTACCAAAAGCTTATTTATTGGGAAATTCAATTGGAAACTATTGAAGATCCTGCGATGATAGAAATATTAGAATCTCAAAAAACGGAGGCCAATCACCAGTTCGGAAAATTTATTGATAAAAATTATGCCAAATGGTTTTTACCAAATGTTGATGCTCCAACCATGTCTCACAATTTATTTAAGGACAAAGTAGTGCCTCATATATCAAGTTCCCAGCCCACCTTATTCGTTGTGATTGATAACTTGAGATATGATCAATGGAAAGTTTTACAGCCTATTATTAATAATCATTATAAAGTTGATAATGAGTCAGCTTATTTCAGCATTTTACCGACTGCAACGCAATATGCAAGAAACTCAATTTTTTCAGGCTTAATGCCAAGCGACATGGAACGTCTTCATCCAAATTTATGGTTGAATGACATTGACGATGGTGGAAAAAATCAATATGAAGGTGAGTTTCTCCAAGCTCAACTTAAACGCTTAGGTTTAGCTCATTTAAAACATGAATACTTTAAGATTACCAATTTAAAATCTGGTAAAAAACTCGTTGAGAATTTTAAATCAAAAAAGGACAATGACCTAACCGTTGTGGTTTACAATTTTGTTGATATGCTCTCTCACTCAAAAACCGAAATGGAGGTCATCAAAGAATTAGCATCTAATGATAAAGCTTACAGATCACTTACAGAAAGTTGGTTCAAGAACTCTCCTTTGCTTGAAATGATACAACAAGCGCAGCAACTAGGCTTTAAACTAATTCTAACTACAGATCATGGGACTATAAATGTTAAGAATCCTTCAAAAGTTATTGGCGATAGAGATACAAGTTTAAATCTGCGATACAAAACTGGACGTAGTTTGACTTATGAAGACAAAGAAGTGCTAGCCATTAAAGACCCTAAAAGTGTTCATTTACCCTCATTAAGTATGAGTAGTTCCTTTATTTTTGCAAAAAGTGATTTGTTTTTTGCCTACCCAAATAACTACAACCATTATGTAAGTTATTATAGAAATACTTACCAACATGGAGGTGTTTCTTTAGAGGAAATAATCATTCCGTTCGTTGTGCTAAATCCACGATAAACATCTATTAAATGCAAAAAACATCGACAAAATGCATTTATTTATTGTTTTTTTCATACATTTGTGCTATTATTGTAATTAAGTAATGACTATAGAATTAAGTTTTGACCTTAAGTCAATAGAAGAGGTTGCCGAAACTCTTTTACAAAAAGTAACTACAAAAACAATTTTGTTTTATGGTGAAATGGGAGTCGGAAAAACCACCTTAATCAAGGCCTTAGTGCGAAATTTAGGTGGTAAGCACGTAACAAGTCCAACGTTTTCTATTGTAAATGAATACGAAGTTGATAATGATATTGTATATCATTTTGACTTTTATAGAATAAAGGATGAGAGCGAAGCTTATGATATAGGAATTGAAGATTATTTTTATTCTGGACATTGGGTTTTTATTGAGTGGCCAGAGAAAATAACAGAAATTCTGCCGATTGAGTCAGATATTTCTTACATAGAATTAAACAAAAATGGCTCAAGAACACTAAAATTGGAAGTTTTTGAACCAGAATTAAAAAATAAATAGAAAAAAAACAATAAAATAACCTAAACAGACCCCAAATAAAAATCGACAAACTACGGAAAAACCGTAGCTTGAAAGTACCGTAAACACTGGGATTTAACATTTTGTTAACAGTTTTAATTAGCTCTTGAAGTTATCTTTGTAATAGTTAATTAATTAATTAAATCCCTTGAATTATGAAAACTAAAAAATTAGTACTTGCAATTGCGATTTTTGGAGGAGTTTTGTTTACAGCGCAAGCTGCTGACTTAATAAACCTAAATGAGCAACTTACAACAAAAATTGACAAATCAAAAGTCAAAATACCTGGTCAAAGGTAGTAAGAAAGAATTGATAGTAGGGACTATTATAGCTACATTCATTGCTATAACTCCTTATTTATTTACTTTATGGGAAGGTGTTCCAGATACAAAAACTTGGGACACCTTT
>CAZRDG010000251.1:0-4001 GCA_964598775.1 uncultured Lacinutrix sp. | reverse complement strand
GCGACCTCCGCGTCCCAAACGCGGCGCGATAACCGGGCTACGCTACACCCCGAAATTGGTTATCAAAATTAGAGGTGCAAATATATAGTTTTCTTTTAAGAACAAACAATTTTTTATTCGTATTTTCAAGTCAAAATTAAACAAACAATGAAATCGATAAAGTTCACTTACACCTTCTTACTAATGATTCTTTTGCTTACATGTAAAGAGAATAAAACTAATAATGATTTAACCCTTAATGACGTTACGTCATTAGATTATACTCACGAAGTTGTGGTTCCTGATTTGGTTATACCTTGGGGAATAGCTTTTCTTCCTGACAACTCTTTGTTAATCACGGAGAAAGAAGGCAAACTCATTCATTTTAAAAACAATAAAAAGACAGAAATAAAAGACTTACCAGATGTTGAAGTGCAAGGCCAAGGTGGTTTGATGGATGTTGAACTACACCCAAACTATAAAGATAATGGTTGGATTTATATTTCCTACGCTTCCTCTGAAGGTGAAGGTAAAGGTGCAAATACTGCCATTATGCGATTTAAAATAGAAAATGGTTCAGCTGTTGACAAAAAATTACTTTATAAAGCTACGCCTAATAGTAATCGTGGTCAACATTTTGGATCAAGAATAGTTTTTGACAATCAAGGTTTTCTCTATTTTTCAATTGGAGATCGTGGAAACAGAGATATCAACCCTCAAAATATAGAACGTGATTGTGGAAAAATCTATCGTTTACATGATGATGGTCGCATTCCTGTTGATAACCCATTTGTAAAAGATCGAAATGCTGTTAAAGCCATTTATTCTTATGGACATAGAAATCCGCAAGGCATGGTAAAGCATCCTGAAACTGGTAAAATTTGGACACATGAGCATGGTCCTAGAGGAGGAGATGAAATCAACATCATCGAATCTGGCAAAAATTATGGATGGCCAGTAATTAGTTATGGCATTAATTATAGTGGGACAAAGTTTACTGATATTACGGAATCTCCTGGAATGGAACAACCTATTCATTATTGGGATCCTTCCATAGCTCCAAGTGGTATGGAATTCATTACTAGTGATATCTATCCTGGTTGGAAAGGCAATCTTTTAGTTGGATCACTTAAATTTCAATACTTGAATCGTTGTGTTATAAAAAACAACAAGGTAGTTCAAGAAGAAAAACTAATTGATGGCTTAGGTCGTGTAAGAGCAGTAAAACAAGGTCCTGATGGCTATATTTACGTTGGTGTTGAAAATGTTGGTATTGTTAAAATAATTCCGAATAAATAATCTTAAATTTGCGCTGATTAATCAAACAAGATATTCATGCTTATTATTGGAATTGCTGGTGGTACTGGTTGCGGTAAAACAACGGTTGTAAACCAAATACTTAATGAATTGCCTGAAGGTGAAGTTGGTGTTATTTCGCAAGACTCCTATTATAAAGATACATCTCACCTATCTTATAATGAGCGTGTAAAAATTAATTTTGACCATCCAAGATCTATTGATTTTGATTTATTGACTGATCATTTAAAAGAACTCAAAAACAATAAACCAATAAATCAACCTGTTTACTCATTTGTAAAACACAACAGAACAGGCGACACCATTTTAACGCATCCAAGAAAAGTGATGATTGTTGAAGGTATATTAATTTTAACCAATCCTGAATTACGCGAATTGTTCGATATTAAAATTTTTGTACATGCCGATAGTGATGAACGATTAATACGACGATTAAAACGTGATATTGCGGAACGCGGACGAGATTTAGACGAAGTTTTATCTCGTTACCAAACGACCTTAAAGCCAATGCATGAGCAATTTATTGAGCCCATGAAAGAATACGCAGACATTATCATTCCAAACAATAAGTACAACACAGTTGCTGTTGACATTGTAAGAACCATTATAAATGAACGTTTGTAAATGACAAAGACAAACTCCAAATATAAACGCCTGCTAAAACCCTTTAAAAATGTATTTTTACTGATTCTTATTGTGTTCTCTATTTGGATGTTATTTTTTGATAGTAATTCTTGGTTTATCCACAACGAATTGAACAATGACATTGAAAAACTAGAAGAAGAAAAAGAATACTACCAAAACGAAATTAAAAAAGACAATAAGGAAATAAAAAAGTTGAGCACAGAAGAAGGTCTTGAGAAATTTGGAAGGGAAACCTATAATATGAAAAAAGAAGGTGAAGAAATTTACCTTATTGAATATGAAGACAGTATAGCAAAACAGAAAAAAAATGACTAAATCATTATTTGATGACTTTAATCCTGTTTCTGCAAAAGCTTGGAAACAAAAAATACAGCTTGATTTAAAAGGTGCAGATTATAATGACACTCTAATCTGGAAATCTTTGGAAGGTATTGATGTGAAACCTTTTTATAATTCAGAGGATCTAGACTCGATATCGCATAACATCGACACTCCGAAATCATGGAATATTTGTGAAACCATCTATGTAAAAAACTATACTCAAGCCAATAAAGATGCACATTACAAATTAAGTAAAGGCGCTGAAAGTTTAAAATTTGTTATACCAAATAAAGAAGTTTCAATTCAAAATGTATTAAAAGATATTGACACTTCTACTACTCCAATATATTTAGAGTTAGAGTTTTTAAATGCTGAATTTGTTACAAACATAACAGATTCAAAAGTTCTTGTTAATACTGATATTATTAGCAATTTGATTAAAACTGGTAATTGGTATACAAACCTAAAAGAAGATCACAAGCACTTTGAAAGTATAGTAAATCACACCAAGACACTAAACGTTAAAGCCTCAATTTATCAAAATGCTGGAGCTAATATGGTGCAGCAATTGGCTTACACTTTAGCTCATACCAATGAGTATTTAAATCATATTAACAATTCTGAATCACTTCAACAGACTTTTGATAACAGCAATAATCAACCACTAATTATAAACATCGAAGTATCTATCGGAAGCAATTATTTCTTTGAAATTGCCAAACTAAGAGCTTTTCGTTTATTGTTAAATGAATTGGTTACGGAATACAACATTAACACTAAAGTTCAACTAATTGCAACGCCTTCAAATCGCAATAAAACCCTGTATGATTATAACACTAACATGCTTCGTACAACCACAGAATGCATGAGTGCGATTTTAGGTGGTGCAAATACCATCAATAATTTAGCTTATGATGCTGTTTATCATAAAGACAATGAATTTGCTTCAAGAATTTCTAGAAACCAGCTACTTATCCTAAAGCACGAGAGCTATTTTAATGAAGTGAATAATGCCTCAGATGGTGCTTACTATATTGAATCACTCACCAAACAATTGGCTGAAAAAGCGTTACATCTCTTTAAAGACATTGAAGCAAAAGGCGGTTTTATCGCTCAGTTATTTGATGGTACGATACAGCGAAAAATAAAGGAAAGTGCTCAAAAGGAGCAAACTCTATTTGATACTAAAGAAGAAATTCTACTTGGCACAAATAAGCATCCAAACCCAAATGATAAGATGCAACACGAATTGGAATTATATCCTTTTGTAAAAACAAACATCAGAAAAACATTAATTGAACCCATTATAGAAAAAAGATTAAGTGAAACCCTTGAAAAAGAACGACTTGAAAATGAAAAAAATTAGTACACTCTTATTAATTGTAGCCTTATGTTGTACTGGCTGTAAAGAAGAACCAAAAATTACTTACAAACACCAACTAAACGACGATTTATTCAACTGTGATGCTATCGACATGAAGTTGATTAAAGAAGCTGTTTATGCCTTTGAAAATTACATTAAAAACCATTACTCCTTTCAAGGAGAAAAAACCGTTGAAAAAGGATATTACTTTTATTGGGAAATCGCAAAAGGAAACCGTATTCCAGCCGTTGAATTCATAGACGATCATACCCTTGCTATAAGAGATGAATTGAAAAAAATTGACGGTTTATGGATAACTACAAATGACGAAGCGACACTTAATATGAATCATCCATTTACTAAATGCATTAGTGAT
>CAZRDG010000250.1:0-4026 GCA_964598775.1 uncultured Lacinutrix sp. | reverse complement strand
AAACGGTTTCAAAATCGTCTATTGACGTTTCTGCAAACGGTTTATTTAATAAAGTTCCAGCGTTATTGATTAGAACATCTACCTTACCATTCCAGTTTTCCTTTACAAAAGTGTTGACTTTATTGTAGTCTTTAGCTTTGCCTAAGTCAAACGCAAACGAGGTGATATTATCAAAATGTAAGTTGTTTACAGGTTGTGCATTTCTAGACAATGCCAATACCTTATGTCCTGCATTGGCAAATAAGTGTACAAGTTCAAAGCCAATTCCTCTGCTTGTTCCAGTAATGATAACGTTTTTACTCATTCATTTTAATTTCTTGAGTTGATGCATTAATCATACCTTCCATAGCTGGAAACAGATTATTTATGGTACTTGCCATGTGATTGTAATCCATAATATCAGCTTCATCATCAACATGGTGATAAAAATCAAAGTTGGTTAAATCACAAGACGAAATGGTTTGTGCTGCCATTTTAAACTGCTCATAAAATGGATAGTTATCAGAACGTTTAAACAAATTGAACTTTGCAGCCTCGTCAGATTTTCCAACCAATTTATTTCCAGCATATTTGTTTAGCACTTCAGCCATGTTAGATAAATCGTAACCTGTTGCGAATACTTGATAATCTCTATCAGGAAATGGAACTCCCATCATCTCAAAGTTCACCATAGTGTACAAATTCACCTTATCATTCTTCATACGTTCAGCCAAGTGCTTTGAGCCTAACAAGCCCATTTCTTCAGCAGAAAATAGCGCAAATACGATACTTCGCTTATTGTTTTTTGCAGTACCAAAATATTTAGCCATAGCTAAAACAGTTGCAGTTCCAGTGGCATTATCGTTTGCTCCGTTGCCTATAGAATCATTTTCCACAGGTCTTGCGCGCAAACCAATATGGTCATAATGTGCTCCAATAACAACAACCTCATTTTTAAGTTTTGGATCTGTACCTTCTAAGTAACCAACAACATTGTAAGCATCCAACTCTTTAACTTTAAAGTTGTCTCTATAAGTATCGTAGTAAGGTTTCACGCCAAACGACTCTAATTGTTTTTCAATATAAGTTGCAGCTTCAGCAATACCTTCGCTACCTGTATCACGGCCTTTAATATCATCTGAAGCCAAAAATGAAACCATAGCTCCAACTTCTTCGCTAGATACTTGAATCTTTTCAACATCCTCTTTGTCTTGACCTTTACAACTAAATGCAATTAAAACAGTAAACGCTAATACAATATTTCTAATCATTATTTTTTATTTGTTGCTAAAGATAAAAAAATTGAAAGGTATCAAGTTAGTTTTTTAACCTTAGTTTAATATTGTTTTAAGTTGATGCATGATTTAGTTTAATTCGCTTAAAATGATTAAATTGTATAAAAAATTAATTATGCCAATTTACATGGATCGTCATGATGTGTCTGAATCTGTTACTGCAGAAATTGTAGCTCAAATACATCAAGAAGACTTAAAAATAGAACAAAAATATGGTTGTAGAGGCATGACCTATTGGTTTGATGGTGAAAGGAAAACAGCTTTTTGTTTAATTGAAGCTCCAAACAAAAAAGCGATTCAAGATATGCATGATCATGCGCATGGTGAAGTACCTCATTCTATAATTGAAGTAGATGCTGCAATTGTCGAATCTTTTTTAGGTCGTATTGAAGATCCAAGCAAATCACAAGACACAAGTTTAAATATTATTAATGATCCAGCGTTTAGAGCCATTATGCTTATTGAAACAAGTAATTATTTAAATAGAGTTGAAGCAAATCAATTTAGTGTCTTTACACAAAAGTTTCATAGAAGTGTTACGAAAACCATAAAAAAATTTGAAGGAAACATCGTGAAGCAAGATAACAACAGTTATTTAACATCATTCAAATCTGTAACCAATGCAATATTATGCGCATTGAAAATACAATCTAATTTTAAATATATTACACCTAAATTCGACCTCCAAAATCGAAAACTAAAAATTGGTATTGGTTGCGGAATACCTGTTACTGATAAAAACAGCATATTTGAAGAAGTTATTGAGTTAACAACACGAATGTGTGAAATCGTAAAGGATCAAATTGTGATCTCTAATGAGATAAAATCATTATATGAAAGTGAAAACAGAAATTCCTTTATCAATAAAGATCATTTCAGGACACTGAAACCTAAAGAGGAGAAATTTCTAAATACATTAATGGATTATATTGAAAAAGTATGGAATGATTCTAAATTTAATGTTGATGATTTAAGTAAATCATTAGGATATAGTAAATCTCAAGTTTATCGAAAATTAATGTCGCTTACTGGAAAATCTGCTAATAATTTTATTCGTGAGTTTAGACTTCATCGTGCTTTAACTCTACTTCATGAACAAAAAGGTAATATTTCTGAAGTTGCATTTGCAACTGGGTTTAATAGTGCTGCCTATTTCTCAAAATGTTTTTTAAATAAATATGGAATATTACCTTCAAAAT
This sequence comes from uncultured Lacinutrix sp., assembly GCA_964598775.1. Classification (GTDB taxonomy): domain Bacteria; phylum Bacteroidota; class Bacteroidia; order Flavobacteriales; family Flavobacteriaceae; genus CAJQLB01. The sequence continues at coordinate 1,553 of CAZRDG010000250.1, read as the reverse complement.
ATATTCAGCAACATATAATTTAATCCCCTTAAATTCCTAAAATTTATAATGGTTCAAATTTCTACTTTTTTGAATCATATATAACATTCATTTAACTTTTATTACAATATTTTTATTGAGAATTAAAAATAAAAGTCATGCCAAAATATGTAATTGAACGCGAAATTCCAGGTGCAGGTAAATTAACCTCAGAACAACTAAAAGGTATATCACAAACTTCATGTGGTATATTAGCCAACCTTGGACCACAAATTAATTGGATCCATAGCTATGTCACAACTGATAAAATTTATTGCGTGTATATAGCTCCTAACAAAGAAATGGTAATGGAGCATGCAAAGCAAGGTGGTTTTCCTGCTAATTCAGTTAGCGAAGTATCAACCATTATTGATCCAATAACTGCAGAATAAAAATTAAACAAAAACTATAAAATATGAGTAACACACTTTTTGACCGGTTAGGTGGAAGAAATGGTATATCAAAAATTGTTGATGATACTGTAGAAAATCACATGAATAATACCAATGTAAATGCCAGATTCCTTCCTTTTAAGGACAAACCAGAACAATTAGCCACAATAAAAAACCATACCGTTGATTTTTTTCAAGCAGGAAGTGGAGGTCCAAATAATTACACAGGTAAAGATATGGTAACTGCCCATACAGGAATGAATATTAGTCCTGCTGAATATATGAACGTTGTGGATGATATTTTTATGGCTTTAGATAAAAACGCTATAGACGAAGATACCAAAAAAGATGTTTTATCCATTTTATGGTCTTTAAAAGGGATGATAATAGCTAAGTAAGCAAAACGTTAAAATAGATAAAATAAATCCTGTTTTAAATTAATAAAACAGGATTTGATCTTTTATGTAGAGACTCTGAATCCGAATCAGGATGATTTTATAAAAGCATCGTCACAGGATTTTCAATATAGCCTTTTAAAGTTTGCAAGAATAAAGATCCAGTTGCACCATCAACAGTTCTGTGATCACATGCTAAGCATAATTTCATTGTATTTCCAGGAACCACTTGTCCATTTTTAACAACTGGCTTCTGTACAATAGCTCCAACAGATAATATAGCTGAATTTGGTTGATTGATAATAGAAGTGAAACTTTCTATTCCAAACATTCCAAGGTTTGAAACTGTAAACGTACTGCCTTCCATTTCGTCAAGCGTTAGTTTTTTGTTTCTTGCTCTACCAGCGAAATCTTTTACAGCAGCATTGAGTTGTGGTAAAGATTGTTCATTAGCAAATTTAACCACAGGAACAACCAATCCATCTGGAACAGCAACTGCTACTCCAATATGTACATGGTTATTCATACGCATTTTATCATCAAACCATTGTGAATTAACCTGTGGATGCTGCTTTAATGCCAATGCACAAGCTTTCACAATCATATCGTTAAACGAAATTTTAGTGTCTGGTAAGGTGTTGTACTGCTCACGGAACGCGATTGCATTATCCATATCAAACTCTACATTTAAATAGTAATGTGGAGCAGTGAATTTAGATTTAGCTAAGTTCTTAGCAATAGCCTTACG
>CAZRDG010000249.1:0-4051 GCA_964598775.1 uncultured Lacinutrix sp. | reverse complement strand
GTCCAGAACGTAAATTACCAAGTAATAAAACCACTATAAAAATGACTATTAAAGAGCCCAAAATTAAATTTTCGGCAACGGTCGTGGTCGTTTTTTCTATAAGTTCACTTCGCTCCAAAAATCCATTAATATAAACACCTTCTGGCATAGTCTTTTGTATTGAAGCTACTCGTTCTTTAACGGCGTCAATTATTTGTTTGGAGTTTCCATGCTTAATCATCATGATTTGTCCAAGTACTTTCTCACCTTCACCATTTCCAGTAATAGCTCCAAATCGAGTTGCATTCCCGAAACCTACTTTAGCAATATCTTTAATAAAAATTGGAAAGCCATTGTTATTGTTTACGACAATATTTTCAACATCTTCTAAATTTGAGATTAACCCTTCACCACGAATAAAAAAGGCTTCATTAGATTTTTCAATGTAGCCTCCACCTGCAACACTATTATTGTTTTCTAATGCAATATATATATCAGATAATGTAATATTCATTGCCTTAAGCTTTTGAGGATTGATGGCAACTTCATACTGCTTTAAATGTCCTCCCCAAGTATTTACTTCAACAACTCCTGGAATACCAGATAATTGTCGTTTTACTATCCAATCTTGAATAGTTCGCAAATCGGTTGTGGTGTATTTATCTTTAAACTCAGGACTTACATCAAGTGTATATTGATATATTTCACCCAAGCCGGTGGTTATTGGCCCCATTTCTGGTGTGCCAAAGCCTTCAGGAATTTTTTCGGAGGCAGTTTTTATTTTTTCTGCAATTAACTGTCTAGGCAAGTAGGTTCCTAAGTCGTCATCAAAAACAATGGTAACAACCGAAAGTCCAAATTTTGAAACAGATCTTATTTCATTAACTCCTGGTAAATTTGCCATTTCCAGTTCTACTGGATAGGTAATAAACTGCTCAACATCAAGGGTTGATAGGTTTCTGGAAGTAGTTAATACTTGTACTTGATTGTTGGTAATATCTGGAACTGCTCCAATAGATAATTTGGTGAGTGAAAAAATTCCAAAACCAATAAGTATCGCTGTAAAAAGGAGTATAATAAGCTTATTTCTTAAGCTAAATCGAATAATATTTTCTAACATAATTCATTGTAAAATGTGATGTAAGCTATATGAAAATAACTTATAAATAAATGATTTTAATGAGTAATGAATTATGCTAACCTTGGTGGTTGAAAAACTGTTGGTTTTTCGAATAATGAAAAGGATTCTTTATAGAAAAATGTTTTACCAGAATCAATAAATAGATATTCTTTTAGTTCAATATCAATAAATTGTGGCATAAAAATAGTAGGAGATTGATGACAAGTCTGCTGGTCATGTTTAAAAGGCAAATCTTCATGTTCTTCATGCTCAGTACTATGGTTGATGAATTCTTCACCATAATGTTCTCCTAAAAACTCAAAAAAATTGTCTCCATATTCCTCTTGATGAAATGAAGCATGTTCTATGAGCGCACTGAGTTTTGATATATCATCAAATCCAATATTAAAACTTTGGATAAGTATTAAATTCGCAAATAGTATGGAAAACAACTTTGTCATCTCATACCAAAAATAATAAAAAAACTTAAGAGTAAGTGCTACTTAGGTTACATTCTATTGTTAGAAATAAGCTTTGAGCTGAATTGTTCCAGTATGTATCGTTTTGCTCGTTTCAGTTTTCCTGCCAAAGTAGTTCAGATTGAGATCTAAAAATTGGGTGATTTTTTTCTGAGCCAAAAGGTTCCAGGTGAAGTTTTTTCCTGGCTGCAAACCTTCCATCATTTGATAACCAACAGGTGAATTGGCATTGCCTTCAAAATCATTTGAAAAAAAGTTAATCTCACCAGAAATCGCTGCATTTTGGGTGTCAGTCAGTGTAAAGGAGACTCCATATTTTTGTTGTGTTAAGGTTTCTAAACTTCCAATGGTATTGTCCTTGTTTGTAAATTGGTAAAAGGCATCAAATCGCACTTTATCATTTAACAAATAAGAAAGTTTTGGATTTATTCGAAACTCATCAATGTTGAAATTTTTGCTTGAAAAATTTTCAGAAAAACTTTCATTGTTGTCAAGTGAAGATAAAAAGGTTACTAACCATGTTTCTTCAATTTTGTGACTAAAATTTAATTGATGACTCTTCAAACTGTTTTCAATAAATCCAAAGGAGAGAACGTTTTTAGCCTTATTAGATAAGTACGTGTAAGAGGTTGTGTAATGCTGCTTTCCTCTGTTAAAAAATAAGACGTTTCGGAAGTTAAGTTGCAAGCCTAGTTGATTTTCAGCATCACTTTCAAAAGGATTTAGATTAAAATTACTACCATCACGTTTAATTTTTCTATCTATTAAATAAGAGGTTTGACTGTAAAGTTGTGTCCAGAAACTTTTGTTGTCAGCATCTTGTGTTATAATTTGAGGGTTAATGGTTAGGGTTTGACTTAATCTATTTTGGTGAGTTTTAATAAAAATTTGATTAGGCAATAACACTCTAATATATTTTCCTTGATCTTGAAATTGTGCAATTTCAAACTCTTCTAATTCTTGTATACCATTGTTGTTGTAGTCTATCCAAGTGTAAGCACCTTGTCCAGGTTCAACCTCAATATAAGTGAATTCTTGCTGTGGCAAAGTGCCAGAATTCGTATCAAATAAGGTATTAAGTGTAACGACTTGCTTGAAAAGTTTTTGATTGTATTGCAATCTGGAGTTTAGTGATTCTTCATCGGCAATAGACTCATCTACAGATTTTAACTTTCTATAATTAAAATATAACGCTAAGCTTGTATTGTTGTTTTGAATAATCCTAGAATTTAAGTAATACGTGTTTGAAGTATTTACAGCTCGTAAAGCGTTATTTTTAATACTGTCGTTGACTCTATTTTTGTAGCCAATTTCAGCAAAAACTTTGGTACTATCTCCAACTCCTGTAAACACTTCATAAGCTTTAAATCGCTGGCTTAATGGTGTTAACTCTTCAGTTTCCTTATCTTTTTGCTCATTGTCTTCAGTAGAGAATCGCGTTCCAATCCAACCCTTGTTATAGTTGTATTTTAATTGATTGAATGAACGCAAAAAACTAGATGTATTTAAAGTTGAGTTTGAATTTAGAATACTTGTGTTTGAAAGAATATTGAATTGTTTAAGTCTTAAATTGGTTTGAAACACATGTCTATTGCCATTGAAACTTTCTGAAAAATTTAGATGCTCAAATTGATAGTTAAACCTTCCTTTTTTGTAATGATTTAGGGTTGTTCCTGCAATAAAAAGTTGCTGATTTCCCAGTGTCAAATCAATGTTCCAATCTCTGCTAAATTCGGCATTGTATAACTGCTCTATGGTTTTAAAATTTTGCTGGATGTAATCCCCATCAACGTAAGCTTTTACATTCCAAAGACTGTCTGATTGTATTAAATCTTGTTCAATACGTAGTTTTCCAGCAAAACCATCATTGTTATTATCATCAAGACTTGAAAATAAATTAAGGTCATTTTTACTGCCTGCTATTTCAAAATTTATGGTTGTTTTTTCAGTTGGTTTATAGCTGCCATTTACTACAGCCATTTGCAGTTTTGTTGGAGCAATAAGTTGTACGATAGGCTCATAATTCCCTTGTGGGACACCAGCAACTGGTGAAACGTATTCAAAAATATTGGCAATCGCATTGGTTGAGTTAATGATATAATTCCCTTGGTTAGCTCCAACTAAACTAAACCGAACACTAAATAATTCATCATCTGGATTATTCGAAAACACAAAGGCTTCAACACCATCAATAATTTCTTTTTTATAAAGAATTCGGTTTTCGTTATAGCTTTCAGGAATTGCCGAAGGCGAAACCATTAAACTTTCATTGTCTCCGGCATCAGCAAGTAGCTGTACTTGTTCTTCAGAAAGATTTTGTTGCAAGGGCTGATTTTTGGCATCGTTTTCATTAAATACAGATGCATTTAAAGTTAACTTATCAGTCGTATAAGTACCACCACCATAAGCAACAAATCGTGAGTAATTTCTATCACTAAACTGATAGTCAACAATTATTCGCATTTCAGAAGTA
>CAZRDG010000248.1:0-4104 GCA_964598775.1 uncultured Lacinutrix sp. | reverse complement strand
TCGAATTGAACGTTATTAATGATGGCTTGATAGAGTTGTATCATCCTTCATCTGGAACCTATTATGAATTTGAAGGAAGAGGATACATTCAGTATCTAGAGGCAAATGATGCTGCCAGTGGAAAAGCAACATCATCAGAAAAACTAAGAAAGCAAAAAACAGAAAAAAAAGATAACCCAAGGGTTAATAAACGATTATAAGATAAGCTAAAATTTTGGTTGGTTATTTTAGTGTTAAGCTGTCTAAAGCATTTGTTTTGGGCAGTTTTCTTTTTTAGTGACTTTGTAAAATATTATGTGTCTAAAAGGTATATACATAAAAATCAGATAGTTGTTAACATTTATTGGAATTAAAGCAATATTTGGCGAAATTTACAACTATTGAAACATTAACTTAAAAACACAAACACACAATGGGATTATTTTCATTTATTAAAAATGCAGGAGCCAAAGTATTTGGTATTGGAAAAACTGACGCTGAAGACGCTGCTGAAGCGGCTGCTGCAAAGATTGCAGCTGAAGCAAAAGCTGCTGCTCAGTTAGAAGAAACAGTTGGAGACTTACAATTAAAAGTAGAAAATTTAAATATTCATATAGCAGGAGATACGGCTACTATCAGAGGATTAGCCTATAATCAAGCAACTAAAGAAAAAGTAGTGTTAGTTGTAGGAAACTCACAAGGTATTGCAACAGTAGACGACCAAATGACAGTCGAACATGTAGAACCAGAAGCACAGTTTCACACTGTAGTGAGTGGTGACACTTTAGGGAAAATTGCTAAAAAATATTACGGAAATGCAATGAAATATCCTGTTATTTTTGAAGCAAATAAACCAATGCTTAAAGATCCAGATTTAATTTATCCAGGTCAAGTATTACGTATTCCAGCTTTAGACTAAATCTATCAATTTATATAAAGAAAAAACCAGACTGCTATGTCTGGTTTTTTTATTTGTAAAAATTCATTTCATCCAAATAACTCCATACATGTTCTGGTAACATTGGCCTTATGTTTTTCCCTTCTTTTATGGCATTACGAATAAAAGTAGATGATAGTTCCATAATTGGTGCTTCAACTTTGTGAATTTTAGGATGATTGTCAAAGTGAGTTTCTCGTTGACCTTTAGAAATTCTTGGATACACATAAATATGATGTCGCTCTAAAATACCTTCGTAGTTTTTCCATTTATGAAAACTTTTTAGGTTGTCTTCCCCCATTATAAGTGCAAATTCATAGTCTGGATATTTTTCCTCTAAATAAACAAGCGTATTTATGGTGTAATTAGGTTGTGGAAGATTAAACTCTATATCGCTAGCCCGTAAATTAGGGTAGTCTTCAACCGCTCGATCTACCATTTGATAACGATGATGATTATCAAGCAACGAGCTTTTTTTCTTAAAAGGACTGTGAGGTGTTACTACAAACCAAACTTGGTCTAAATCACTATATTCAGCCATGTGATTAGCAATGGTTAAATGACCAACATGAATAGGATTGAACGTGCCAAAATAGAGCCCTATCTTCATTCGCAATCAGAGGTTTTATTCAAATAATTACTTACCAAATTATATGCTTCGTTTAGTGCTTTGTCTAAATTGTCGTTTTCAATGACCACGTCAAATAAAGGTGCAGTTGCCAATTCAGCCGAAGCTTTGGCAATGCGCATATTTATTTTATCCGCACTTTCAGTTTTGCGTTTTTTTAAGCGTATTTTAAGTTCGTCAATACTTGGTGGTTTCACAAAAATAGCTAAAGTCTGATCTGGGAATTTTCGTTTTATGCGCAAACCTCCAGACACGTCAATGTCAAATATAACATGCTTCCCCAAACTCCAAATTCGTTCAACTTCAGTTTTTAAAGTGCCATAAAAATTGTCACGATAAACCTCTTCCCATTCTAAAAACTCTTCGTTTTTAATTTTGGTTTTAAACTCTTTAGCTGACAGAAAATAATAGTCTTTACCATTTATTTCTTCACCACGTTTCTCTCGTGAAGTTGCCGAAATTGAAAACTCTAAATTTAATTCTTCTTGCTTCAGTAAATGCCTAACAATTGTTGTTTTGCCTGAACCAGAAGGAGCCGAAAAGACTATAAGTTTACCATCTTTCATTTAAAGCACATTTAATAATTGCTCTTTTACCTTTTCTAACTCATCCTTCATTTGTACAACCAGTTTTTGCATAGGTGCGTAATTAGCTTTTGAGCCAATAGTGTTTATTTCTCGACCAATTTCTTGACCAATAAAACCTAATTTTTTACCATTTGAGTCTGCAGAATTTAGAGATTTTATAAAATACTCCAGATGATTATGAAGCCTTACTTTTTCTTCAGTGATATCGTACTTCTCAATATAATATACCAATTCCTGCTCAAATCTATTTTCGTCTACACGTTCTTTAATTTCAGCAATACCTTTTTCTAAGCGCGCTCTGACTCCTTCAATTCTATCAGGATCAATTTTTATAACCTCTTGAAGCAAATTATCAATGTTTCTGATTCTTAGTTCAAAATCTTTTTCTAGAGCTTTACCTTCTTGAAATCTGAATGCTTGAATTTTATCTAAGGTGTTATCAATTTCTGATTGAATTAATTTCCATTCATTTTCATCAATCTCATCGCGCTCTGTATTTAAAGCATCAGGCATTTTTATTGCCATTTTTAATAATTCAGTGTCAGATGCAGCAACGACATTGCGCAATTGTTCCATATATTTTTTAACCACAGGTTGATTAACTGTTGAAGATGTTTCTTCACCTGTAATTTCAACATATAAGGAGAAATCAATTTTTCCACGAACTAATTTTGTAGCGATTAATGATCGTATAGCAAGTTCTTTTTCACGATACATTGAAGGCATTCTAGCATTCAAATCGAGATTTTTGCTGTTAAGTGATTTTAATTCAATTGAAATTTTCTTTGTTGGTAGCTGAAGAACAGATTTACCATAACCTGTCATTGATTGTATCATCTCTGAATTTTAAAGTTGTACAAAGATAGTTAAAACACTTAATTTATGCTTGCCATTCTTTAGACTAAGATTTCTAAAACATTAACTTTACTATTTTAAATTTTAGACTATGTTTTTAAAAGAATTTGATATTAGATGGAATGATATTGATGCTAATAAGCATCTGGGAAATTCAACTTATGTTGAATTTATGAGTCATACAAGAATGGCGTTTCTAACGCGTAATGGCTTAAGTTTGGATGTTTTAAATGATTTGGGCTTAGGTCCTATAGTGTTTTACGAGCATGTACATTACTTTAAGGAAATAGGGCTTGATGATAATATTAGAGTTAGCTTAGAAGTAATAGGTCATAGTGAAGATGGGCGTTTTATAAAAATTGAACATAACTTCTATAATGATGAAGGTAAGAATTTAGCGTATGCAGAAATGCTCTTTTCTTGGATGAATTTGAAGACACGAAAATTAGGTAAAGTTCCGGAATTCTTACTGTATAAAATTCAAGATTTCCCTCGTGCTAAACGCTTTGAATATTTAACAAAAGAAGATTTAAAAGGGAGCATTATAACGCCAAAAGATTTGATGAAATAAGCAATGAAAGCATTTTTTCCTTAAATTGTTACTATAAAACTAACTTAATAAGTAAAATTATGGAAGAAATGAACATTAATTGGATTGCTATGGTTGTAGCAGCAATTCTGCCTTTGGTAACTGGATTTATTTGGTATAATCCTAAAGTTTTTGGAACAGCTTGGATGAAAGAAAGTGGTATGACTGAAGAAAAAGCAAAAAGCATGAATCCAGGAAAAACCTATGGATTAGCAGTAGTTATGGCTTTTTTAATTGCTTTCGCAATTTGGCCTTCTGTTATGATGGGTGGAGCTCCTGGTATGGAGCATGGACCTGGTGGCGATTTTATGACCTTTAAACATGGCGCCTTACATGGTGCTTTGTTGGGAATAACATTAGCAATGCCTGTCCTTGCAACAAATGCTTTATTTGAACAAAAGTCATTCAAGTATGTAATAATTAATGCTGGTTATTGGATAGTAACTATGTCGTTAATGGGTGGTGTAATTAATGCTTGGACTTAAAAAAGCTATATTACATGAATAAAAAAGAGGCTGTTATAGCCTTT